>JAADGJ010000053.1 GCA_013152435.1 Chloroflexota bacterium
CTGAGCATAGATTTCTTCAGAGGGGCTGCCGTCCCTCCGAGCCACCCCGGAGATGTGGGGCCACGTCCGTATCGCTTAACTTGATACCAATGGGGCGCAACGCCGTTGCGTCCAACGCCCTTTCCCAAGTGAGGCGAGGTTGATCTGAGGTGCCTGGGGGGAGTCTCCGTTAGATTTTTGAAAAGTCCCGTCCAGACCTCTCCTCCTGGAGATCCCGCAGGGAACCCGGATAGCCGGAAACCAGCAGCGGCGGCGTGGGAGCCGCCGCTACTACCTCTCGTCAGCCTCCGGCCGGGCGTCGGCCGATCAACTTATCGTAAAGATCCTGCTGGCGCTCGATGGCCTGCTGATAGCGCTCGTGCCGGTCCGGGCGCGGGCGGAACGTATCGCCCAGCGCGGGCTCCAGATCGCTGGCATCCTGCACAACACCCAGCGCCTCCAGAGCCAGAAGCGCGGCCCCGCGGCTGGTCGCCTCGGACTCCGCAGAGGCGATCACGGGGCGCCCCAACACGTCGCTCAGGATCTGCGTCCACGCGGGGGAGCTCAACATGGCCCCGCCGGAGACGATGACCTCCTCGGCCCCTTCGACGGCCTGATTCAACAGCCGATAGATCAGGGCGAAGCGATACGCGACCGCCTCCAGCCCGGCTTGCAGCAGATCGATGGGACGCGTATGCCAGCCGATGCCGGTGAAGGCCGCGCGGGCGTGTCCCGCCCAGCCAGGCGCCCGCTCCCCCGCCAGGAAAGGCAGCACGGTCAGCCCATGCGCGTCGGCCTCCGCCTCGGCCAGCTGACGCTCGATCTCCTCCGCCGATCCCAGTTGAAGCGTCTGGCGCAGCCACTGGAAGACGTTGCCGGTGTTGCTCAGCGCGCCCCCCAGCAGGCTGCGCTTGCGGTCCACCCGATAGCACCACAGGCCGCTCGGCACCTGATCCGGCGTGCCGGGAAGCACCACACGCATCGCCCCGCTGGTGCCCGCGTTGACCGCGATGCGGCGTGGCGTGGTGCATCCGCTCCCCAGGTTGCTGCCCGCCCCGTCGCCCACGGCCAGGAACCAGGGGATCTCCGCCAACGCCGGCCAGCGCCGTGCGAACTCCGACTGCAGGCCTCGCAGAGCGGTGTCCGCATCCCCCAACGGGGATAGCTGCGACTCGTCAATGGGGAGCAGGGACAACCACTCACGGTCCCAGGTCAACCGTCGCCGGTCAAGCAGTCCTGTCCACGAGGCGACGGAGTAGCTGCATATGGCCTGACCGAACATGCGCAGGTGGAGATACTCGCTGATGGACATCCACCGCTGCGCCCGTTTCAACAGATCAGGTTGGGTGCGCTGGAGCCACAGGAAGCGGGGCGGAAGATAGCTGGGGTGGATCATGCAGCCCGTCCGATTGTGCACGGCGGCCTCGTCGAGCCGAGAGCGAAGCTCGGCGGCATCCGGCGCCGAGCGGGTATCCGCCCAGATATACACGGGGGTCACCGCCCGGCCATCGGCCACGCCGACCATGGACGAGGCCAGGCTACACGCGCCCACCCCGGCGATCTCACGCGATCGCTCCCCCGCCTGGGAGAGCGCCTGATCCACGCACCCGGCGACGGCCTCCAGGACGACCTCCGGATCCAGCTCGGCGCCCCCGTCAGGCGTGGTGTGGACGGTATAGGAGGCACGAGCCTCCACACCCGAGACCTGTCGCGCCCGGGCGTCGAACAACAGCACGCGAGTGGATGATGTGCCGATATCGAGGGTAAGCACCAAGGGCGTCTCCGCCCTTTGCATGGACACGGGTGACATCCTTTCCTCCTCCCCAAGAAAGTACCCAGAGTATACCCGAAGGGTATCCCGAGTGGCAACGTCGGCTTGGCACCCTCCCTCGGGCATGCTAGAATGGCTCCCACTTACCCACCCACACACGCAAAGGGAGCGATATGATCCGAGCCATCCTCTTCGACCTGGATGACACCCTCCTCGACAATCCCATGGAGCGCTTTCTGCCGCCCTATTTCCAACTGCTCGGACGAGAATTGGGACACCTGCTCCCGCCCGAGCGCCTGATCCCCGAGCTGATGCGGTGTACAGAGCACGTCATCGCGCACCCAGACCCTGGGCGCACCAACGAGGAGCGATTTTGGGAGGCGTTTACCGCTTCCACAGGCCTGCAACGGGAGGCGGTACAACCTCTTACCGACCGCTTTTACGAAGAAGCATTTCCCCGGCTGGAGGGCCTCACGAGGCGCAAGCCGGCAGCGCGAGAGATCATCCAGACCGCGTTCTCCCAGGGATACGACGTGGTGATCGCCACCAACCCACTCTTCCCGAGGCGAGCCATCGAGCACCGCCTGGCGTGGGCGGGTATCCCCGTTGATGAGTTCTCCTACACCCTGGTGACGACGTACGAGATCATGCACGCCAGTAAGCCTCATCCGGCCTACTACCAGGAGATCCTGGATCGGATCGGGCGATCGGCGGATGAGGCGATCATGGTCGGCGACGATCCCACGGAGGACATGGTCGCCCATACGATCGGGATCCATACGTTCTGGATCCACGAGCGCGCGCCGGATCAGCCTCCACCGCCTCTGGCGGAGGGACACGGGAGCCTGGCCGACTTCGGAAAGCTCCTACGGGGGGGAGCGCTGCGCACGTGGCCGCCCCAGTAGCCCGGCCTGATCCGCCCCAATCAGGCCGGGCAAAAGCAGGTTCCAGGTTGAAAAGGGAATGTTTGGGCGAAGTGAGGTCCCTCTGCCCTATCCCTGAGGACTTGCGATGGACATCGTGGGCTGGTTCGCGGCGTTTCCACCATTTCGGATACGCCATCCGGCCTGGGGACTTGTCGGGGACTGTAGAATGTGGTAATCTTAGGATGCGAGCGCACCGTGGTCGTACCCGGTCGCATCTCACCGGAGGAGGTGACCAGTCACCATGCCGAACCTAGGGCCAATGGAGCTCATCATCATCTTATTGATCGTGCTGTTCATCTTCGGCGCCGGCCGTTTGCCCGAGCTGGGAGGAGCCATTGGGCGGGGGATTCGCGACTTCCGCAAGGCCCTGAACGAGGACGACGAGGAGAGCTCGCCCAAGCCCGCGAAGCCAGGATCCCAGGACGCCTAAGAGCGGTTCACCATACCCAAATGATAAAGCCGGCTGGCCGATCCATGAGCCAGCCGGCTTTCGTTGACCCGTTCACGCCCGCCGCAGTGTGGCAATCAGCCGCCGGGGATATTGAAGCAACATCAGCCCGTCCGCCGGGCTGGTGACCAAGATATCCGCCTCCAAAACGGCCTGCAACGCGGCTCCCTCTCCACCCACGACAGCGATGGAGAGCGCCGCCTCCGCGAGCATCTTCGCATCGTTCATCCCGTTTCCCATCGCGACCACCCGCTCCGCCCCCAGCTCACACACGACGGCCTGCTTCTGCGCGGTCTGATCGCCGGGGTCCAGGCGGCGTAACGGGATATCCAGCTCCTGGGCGACCCGCGCCGCCGTCCCATGGGTATCCGCCGTCAACAGCACCGGCTGTAGGTGAGGCCGCAACGCCCGCAGGGCCTCGGCGACCCCCGGCTGAAGGATCCCGTCCACAGCCAACGTACCGTTCAGATCCATGACCAGATGCTCCAGACGCAGCACGCGCCAGCCAGGAATGTCGATCTCCAGCATCGCACTCGCTCCTGATCATTCCGCCTAGGGCCGAACGCTTTCGACCCACGAGGCCCCGTCTATCCGCGCAGCGCCGGGCCGAACGCCTCTCGCAACATGGCCAGGCTCTGCGGGATACCCTCATCGGGATGTGCCTTCCCCTCGAACTCCAGCGAGATGTATCCCCGAAAGCCGACCCGCTCCAGCAGCTCCCGGACCTGTCGGTAGTCGATCTCCAACGTGTAGTAGATGCCGCCGCCCACGTACGTCTTGGCGTGCACCATGACCGCGTAGGGCGCCAGGGCGGCGCGCTGCGCCTCCGCGTCGGTCAGGAAGTTCCCGGTGTCCAGGATCACACGCAACCAGGGAGAGCCCACCCCCTCGAGGATGCGGCGAGTCCCCTCAGCATCGCCGGTGAAGCCCCAGTGATTCTCCAGGCCCAACACAACCCCATGCTGCTCGGCATAGTAGGTGCACATCTGAAAGGCCTCGATCACCCAACCCAGGGCCTGCTCGTCCGTGTAGCCCTCCAGAGGCGGCTCCTTGCCTCCGGCCGCCATATAAGCATCGAAGTCGGGGATCGTGCCCCAGCGCCCTCCGAAGACACGCACCACGCCCGCTCCCAGATAGGCGGCGACATCCACCCATTTGGTGACGATCTCCATCTGCCGCCGACGCTCCTCCGGATCAGGGTTCACGAAGTTGTGATGAGCGGACACGGCGCAGATCTCGATCCCGTTCTTGAGCGCCGTGTACTTGAGATCGTTTAGATAGCTGCGCTCCGTGGACTCGAACTGCACGCCCAACAGCTCAATACCCGAGACGCCGTAATCGGCGGCGGCCCGGATCATGTCGGTGAGCGGGGGACACTCCGGCCCCTCGACCTGCTGCCCGAACCGATTGAACGAATAGCTGGAGATGGCGAGCTTCATCGTTTCCCCCTCAACGGAACGTATTTGCGCACGGATCCCCCGGCGTATCCAAAGCGGATCTCGATCGCACGCACTATACCGCCAGACAGCCCGGTTGGCAACCGACGCTTTGACAAGCCCCACCCGGTATGCTACACTCCCGCCGTCCATTTCACATACGCTCCGATCCGAGGTGCCCCTGTCCCGGATGGCAGGGGCCGTAAGGGCGAAGCCGGTGACCCGTCACGCCCGGGAAGTCCGGCGCTGTCCCGCAACTGTAGGGTCAGCTCACGCTGACCGAGCCAGGTCGACCGCCTCGGAGGAGCCCGTTAACCTTCGTGGATTGGGGTTAGGGCTGGCGTTGGCGCACCGATGCCAGCGCCATGAGCGAGCACGAGACCCGGCCCGCTGCCCTATGGCCGGGTATTTTGCTTCCCTCCCCTGCCGCCCCAACCCGTCATCACCCGAGAGGAGGAAGCTTCCCAATGATCATGGAACGAATCCACGGGATCACCCCGCCGAACGAGGAGGCCATGGATGCCGCCCGCGCTCGCCAGACCACGCTGACGAAGCCCGCCGGCAGCCTGGGACGCCTGGAAGACCTCAGCGTGCAACTGGCCGGGATCACCGGCCAATGCCCGCCGCCCATCCCGACGCGCAAGGCCGTGCTCGTCTTCGCCGGTGATCACGGCGTCGTCGCGCAGGGCGTGAGCGCCTTCCCCCAAGAGGTCACCCCCCAGATGGTACTGAATTTCCTGCGGGGCGGCGCGGCCATCAACGTGTTGGCCAGACAGGCGAACGCTCGCGTGGTCGTAGTCGACGCGGGGGTGGCCGCGAACATCCCCCCCGCGGACGGGCTGATCCAGGGGAAGATCGCCCCCGGCACGGCGGATTTCACCATGGGCCCTGCCATGACCCGAGAGCAGGCCACGGCGGCCCTGGAGCTGGGAGCGCGCGTGGCCCAGGAGGAGATCGAGCGGGGCCTCGACCTGCTGGCATGTGGCGACATGGGCATCGGCAACACGACCCCTTCCGCCGCGATCACTTCAGTCATCACCGGCGCCACCCCTCGAGAGGTCACCGGCCCGGGCACCGGCATCGATCCGGACGCCCTGGAACACAAGATCCAGGTGATCGAGGCGGCCATCGCTCGCAACCGGCCGAACCCAAACGACGGCCTCGACGTGTTGAGCAAGGTAGGCGGCTACGAGATCGGGGCCATCGCCGGCGCGATGATCGCGGCCGGGGCGGCCCGCGTGCCCGTCGTGGTAGATGGCTTCATCGCCACCGCCGGAGCGCTGATCGCCTGCACCCTGGCGCCGGGGCTGCGTCCCTACCTCATCGCCGGGCACCGATCGCAGGAGCCCGGGCACGACATCGCGCTGGCCCACCTGGGCCTGGAGCCGCTGTTGGACCTGCGATTGCGTTTGGGCGAGGGCACCGGCGCCGTCCTGGCGTTCCACATCGTGGAGGCCGCAGCCCGGATCATCAACGAGATGGCCACCTTCGCCGAGGCCGGGGTGAGCGAGCGAAGTGAATGACCTCCTGCGGGCTTTGAGCCTGCTCACCATCCTGCCCGTGCGCCCCAACTGGGACGAGCGCATCCCGTTGGGGCGCTCTATGGCGTTCTATCCGCTGGTCGGCCTGGGGATCGGAGGGCTGCTAGCCGGCCTGGCAGCCCTCCTCGCCCGCCTGGGATGGGCGGCCGGACCCCTCACATCCCTGCGCGCCGCGCTTCTGCTGATCGCCTGGGTGACGACCACCGGCGGCCTACATCTGGATGGCTGGGGCGACGCCTGTGACGCGCTATTCTCCACTGTGGACCGCGAACGGCGATTGGAAATTTTGCGCGATCCCCGGCTGGGCAGCTTCGGCGCCACCGGGATCGTCCTGCTCCTGCTGACCAAATTCGCGGCGCTCCAGGCGACCGCCGGCGCCTTCCCACTCGTGCTGGCCCCCACGCTGAGCCGTTGGGCCGTCGTCCTGGCGGCATGGGGATGGCCCAGCGCCCGGCCGGGCGGCATGGGCGACCGGTTCCGGCAGGGACTGAGTTGGAGCCGGGTGGCGGCGGCCACCCTGATCGCCCTGACCCCAAGCGTCCTGGCCGGAACGGAGGGAGCAGTGGCCGCCGTCGTCGCGTTGCTCGCCATGCTGGCGATGGCGCGATTCGCTGCCCGACGCCTGGGCGGCCTCACAGGCGATATCTATGGGGCCATCGCTGAGGGTGTGGAGGTCATCGTCCTCATCGCCTGGATCGTGGCGCAGGGGGTCCTCCCATGAGACTCGGGTCGACGTCCTATGTCTACCCGGCCGACATCCTGCCCAACGTGGAGCGCCTGGCAGGCACCGTGGACGACATCGAGCTCGTCCTGTTCGAGGTGGATGACTACGGCAGCAACCTGCCGGATGAGAGGACCGTCGCCCGACTGAACGAGCTGGCCGCGCAGCACGATCTGACGTATACCGTCCACCTCCCGCTGGACCTGCGCCTGGCCGACGATGGGAGCGCAGCCGATATCTCGCTGGAGAAGGCCCATAAGGTGGTCCGGTGCACACAGGCATTGCAGCCCTGGGGATACATCGTGCACCTGAACGGCGAAGCGCTGGAAGACGCCCCTTCTCCGGAGGCCCTGGCACGCTGGCGAGACCGGGCACGCCGATCCCTGGAGATCCTCGGCAGCTGGCTGGACGATCCCCGCGGGATCTGCCTGGAGAACGTAGAACGATGGGATCCGGCCGCGTTCGCCCCCATCGTCCAGGACATGCCCATCAGCCGTTGCATCGACGTCGGCCATCTGTGGGTGCAAAACGTCGATCCGCTCGAGCACCTGAGCGCCTGGATCGAGCGCACGCGCGTCGTCCACGTGCACGGCGTGACGGATCGGGATCACCGATCGCTGGCCCACGTACCGCCGGAGCGATTGGATCCCATTGTGGACTTCCTGATCCACCGCTACCAGGGCGTCATCACGCTGGAAGTCTTCGGGGAGGCGGATTTCTTCAGTTCAAAAGAGAGTTGGGACGCCGCCGTACGTCGCGTTCTGGAGAGGAGGCCATGATGGCGCAGATGACTCTGGTCCTGGGAGGGGCGCGCAGCGGCAAGAGCGCCTACGCGCAACAGCTGGCCCTGGCCCGCGGAGGCGACCGAGTGCTATACGTAGCGACCGCCGAGCCGCTGGACGAGGAGATGGAGGAGCGCATCGCCGCCCATCGGACGGAGCGACCCGCCGCGTGGCACACACTGGAAGCCCCCAGGGGCGTGGGTTTCGCCATCCGGCGATGGCTGGACGCCGCCAAGGTCCCCCCTGCGGTGGTGCTGGTCGACTGCCTGACCCTCCTGATCAGCAACGTGCTTCTGAAGCAGGACTCATCTGATCCGGCGACCAGTGAAGCGGCCGCATTGGATGAGATCGAACAGCTGCTGGCCACAGCGCGAGAAACCGACGCCTCATGGATCGTAGTCAGCAACGAGGTCGGCATGGGGCTGGTGCCGCCGTACCCGCTAGGTCGGGCCTATCGGGACGCCCTGGGACGGGTGAACCAGCGGGTGGCGGCCGCGGCCGACGAGGTGCTGCTAATGATCGCCGGGATCCCCTGGCAGCTAAAGCCGGCTCCGTCGCCCGGATCTCCCCCTCCCTCGGCCACACCCGCCTCACAATGATCCCCCGGATCCCCTCTCACCCCGGATAGATCTCTGCTCGAGAGCGCGTCTGAAAATTCACCGGCAAGATGTTCTGAGGGTCTCCCCCAACGACCAGCTCCACAGGGGGAGGTGTGGAGGGGGCCTCCCCTCCACGGAAATCCCACTTTTCCGGCCCGCACCTGCCTCTCTCGGCCCTTTCCGCGGAACCCAGGCCGAGGCTGGACAGGTCGAGGGCAAAAGAAGGGCTTTTTCCGGAGGAACGGAGCCCCTCCGGGCCTCCCCCCAGCAGAAGCAACGGCATTTTTCAGACACACTCTTAGCGCCTCAGTGGCTTCGTGATGTATTTTTCAGACACATTCAGAGCTCGAAGTTCCTCGCGAGAGCTCTCATCCAAAGAGACAATTGGCACATCTACTATATTGACAAATTGCACATAGTGTGTTATAATCCATATCGGAAAAGAGACATGGGCAATCAACACGGGGGATAGGAATGCCAAGAAGACGATGGCGAAGACGACACATGGGAGGGGCTCTCGGCGGCGGTGCATGTCCGCGACGTATCGCCCGATTTATCGAGCCGTGCCTTTTGGTGCTGCTGCGAGAGGGGGCCAGCCACGGATACAACCTGGTAGACGGGCTACGACGCTTCGGGTTCGTCGAGGGATCCATCGATCCCAGCATCGTCTACCGGACGTTGCGGGAGATGGAGCAGGAGGGACTGGTCATCTCGGAGTGGGACACGACCGGCTCGGGACCGCCCCGGCGGGTATACCGGGTGACGCCAGCCGGCGAGGAGTACCTGCAGTGGTGGATCGAGGACCTGCGTCGAACCCGAGAGGAGTTGGATCGATTCCTCGCCATATACGAAGGCAAGGAGGATCGCACCACTCCGTCGGAGTGAGCGGTCACCTCCGCGACCGCTGAGTGACGACATGCAAGATGCTCGCGCAGTCGAGAGCCTCTCCCGGGAAGAGCGGTGAATACGGGGAGGTGAGAGCATGAGATACCGATGGATGTACTCCATGACCGGACTGCCGGGATGGATGCGCTTCGGATGGAGCCCGGGCTGGGGCTGGCGCGGCGGGCCAGGGCCAGCGGCCTGGTACGGGCCGCCAGCGCCATGGTGGGGCGTATCCGCTCCCATCGACGAGCTGACCTTCCGGAAGAACCAACAGACCTGGCTGCGCAACCAGCTCGCCTGGGTTGAGGAGCGCATCGCCGAGCTGGAGAGGACATCACACGGGGAGGAGGCGAGCTAGGTGTATCGGGTCGACGAGGAGCTATGCCTGGGATGCGCGGTCTGCGTCCAGGCCTGCCCACAGCAAGCGATCCAGTTGGTGGACGGCAGGGCACACATCGTCTCCGAGCGTTGCACGGACTGCGGCGTGTGCGCGGAGGCATGCCCGCAAGGCGCGATCCGGCAGGTCGCGCCGGAGCCCGTGAGGGCTGCCGCTCAGCCGATCGAAAAGGCGGAGCCCATCGTCCCTGTCACACCGATGACCCCGGCCAAGCCACCGCAGCCGGTGATCCACGCACAGGGCGAGGTGCTGCCAGAGGCGAAGCCTTTGGCCGACTGGAAGGCACGCCTGTGGCCAGCCATCGGCAGCGCGCTGATCTGGGCGGGCCGAGAACTTCTCCCCGAGCTTTTGGCCTCCTGGCGCCTGCCTGCGGCCCAGACGCCCAGCGCGTCCACGCGCCTGAACGAGGATCCGAGGAGGCCGAGGAGCCGCGCTCAGGCGAAGGCCCCGTTCGGGCGCCAGAAGCGACGCCGGCTGCGGGCGGGATGGCGAGGCGGACGGTGACATAAGCTTCCGCCAGAGCCGTTTCGTCACAACGCCCGCCCGCGAATTCCTATCACGAGGAGGTGATCCTTCATGCCGTTGTTCGGACGCGGTCAAGGACGAGGTGGCGGCCGAGGCGCCGGCCAGGGCGGCCGCGGCCGTATGGGTGGAAATCGACCGGGCGCAGGCCCGGGCGGCTACTGCGTATGCCCGAACTGCGGGCACCGGGCGCCACATCAGGCGGGCACGCCCTGCTATCAGATGCAGTGCCCCAAATGTGGCGCCACGATGATGAGAGAGTGAGCCACGTGCAAAGGCGCCGATAGGGCCACACTGACGAGAGGAGGTCTTGCGATGCCACGAGGAGATGGAACCGGCCCCATGGGATTGGGGCCGATGACCGGCCGAGGGGCCGGATTCTGCGCCGGCTTCGGTATGCCGGGCTTCATGAACCCGTTCGGCTACCGGATGGGGCTGGGATGGCGACGCGGCGCGTGGGGTATCGGAGGTGGCCACGGCTGGCGGAACATGTACTACGCCACCGGGCTGCCCGGCTGGGCTCGCGCCGGCTATGCCCCAGCAGGAAGCGCACGTCCCGCCTACGAGGCGCCGACGGCCGCACGGGAGCAGGAGGTCGAAGCACTTCGAGCCCAGGCAGAGCAACTGAAAACACAGTTAGAGGCCATCGCCCGGCGTATCGAAGAGCTGGAAACGGCTTCCGCATGACACATCGGGGCAGGGCAACCGAGGGTAGCGCCCTCGGCACCCTGCCCCGACGCCGTTCTGACGATTCCTTCGCTTCCCCGTGGATAGGGGACGCATCGCCAACTCGCTCTTTAAAAACCCACCCGCTCCCCGCGAAACCCAAGGCATCCTCTCAACCCGCCCCGGGAAGGCCCGTCGCGCCCACTCCAGCGAGAGCCCAGGCGCCGCCCGGAGCGCTCGATGATACCTTTTCCCGGCCCCCGCATCTATGAAGGGGACATACCCTTCCTCTGACCCGCTACCGGTAGGGAACCCGTGCATCGGCCGGGCAGAGGACAGATCGCGAGGGGGAGATGAAGGCCTATGACGACAGAGACCCTATCACGTGAGGCGCTGGGCAGGTTCGAGACGGAGGTTGCCACCTATTATCGCAGGAACTTCACCGCCGGGTTGGTTCACGGGGTGTTCTTCCAGGCCTCAGCGGCCTTCGTGGACACATACACGGTGTTGCCCGCGTTTGTGGGCATGCTGACCCCGTCCAAGATGGCCGTGGGGCTGGTGGCCGCCATCGCCGGCCTGGGCAGCATTCTGCCGGAGCTCTTCACCGCTTATCTGGTGGAGGGGAAAGCGCGCAAGAAGCCCTATCTCCTGGGCGTGATCACCGTGCGGTGGATCTCGTGGGCGGTTCTGGCAGTGCTGACCTACCGATACGCGTTGACCCGGCCTGATCTGGTGCTGATGGTCTTCTTCGGCCTGCTGTTGCTCTTCTCCCTGGCCGGTGGCATGGGCACCGTGGTGTACGCGGATATCTTCGCACGGGCGATCCCGACCGAGCGACGTGGTCGATTCGTGGGCACCCGGAATCTGCTGGGCTACGCGCTGGCTGTAGGAGCCGGGGCCGTGGTCCGAACCATCCTGCAAGACGACCTGCGCTTTCCATTCCCGATGAACTACGCCACACTGTTCGGGCTGAGCGGGGTTGCCCTGGCCATCGCCTTCACCGGCTTCGCGTTGATCCGGGAACCCATCTACCCCGCCCGACACCAGGCGATCTCCCTTCGTGATCTGTTGCGCCGCTCGGCGGGATTGGTGAAGGCCAGCGCCAATTTCCGAACCCTGCTGATCACCAATGGGCTGCTGATGACCGGCCTGGCGCTGGCGCCCTTCTACATCGTCTACGCCCGCCAGGAGCTCCAGGTAGCCCCCGGGCTGATCGGGGTCTTCCTGTCGGCCCAGATGATCGGGGCGGCCGCATCCAATTTGCTTTGGGGATGGCTGGGCGACCGACACGGCAATCGGCTCGTCATCGTCGCTGTGTCCATCCTGGGCAGCGCCGCTCCTATCATCGCCCTGGCTATCCCGTCGACGGTGGCCTCGCTATACGCCATCGTCTTCCTGCTCCTGGGGGCCACGCTTAGCGGCATGCGGGTGGGATACGGCAACATCATCCTGGAGATGGCGCCACCCGAGGTGCGCCCAACCTGCGTAGCGCTGCGCGACACGCTGCTGATGCCCATCGCGCTGCTCCCGCTGGCCGCGGGGGCGCTGATCCAGCAGCTGCCCTATATCTGGGTCTTTGGAGCCGGGGCTCTGCTCATGGGGATCAGCTTCCTGGTGAGCTTGCGCCTTCTGGATCCCCGCCACAGCACCGACGGCATGTGCCAGCCGTAAACGGCGCCAGGATGGCTCGATACGATAGGAGTGTACGGAATGGTGAAGGTCACCTGCATAGTCGACAACACCGCCCGGCGAGGGTCCGCCTTTTGGGGCGAGCACGGCCTGTCCTTTCACATCGAGACGGACGAGGGCAGCGCGCTCCTGGACACGGGCCGCAGCGAGGCGGTGTTCCTGCATAACCTCGGCCTGCTGGGCAAGCACCCGCGTGACGTGGACGCTTTGATCCTCAGCCACGCTCACTACGATCACACCGGGGCGGTGGATACGGTCCTGACGCTGCACCCCGGCATGTCCCTCTTCGCCAGCCCCGAGATCTTTCGGCCGCGCTTCTCTCACCGAGGCGGCGTACACAAGTCCATTGGGCTCTCCCTCCCGCAGGATGAGCTCGCCCGGCGATCCGATCTTCGCCTGAGCGCCCAGCCAACGGAGGTGCTACCAGGCGTATGGACCACCGGCGAGATCCACCAGCGGCCGGAGCCACAAGGGCGCAGTTCACACCATTGGGTGCTCCAGGACGGCAAATGGGAGCCTGATCCCTACCGGGATGACATGTCGGTAGTGGTGGAAACAAGGGAGGGGCTCATCGTCATCTGCGGCTGTTGCCACGCGGGGTTGCTGAACACGCTGGCCCACGTGGCCCAAACCTTCCAGCGTCCCATCATCGCCGTCCTGGGGGGCACCCATCTCCAGGACGCCGGAGAGGCGCACCTGCACCATGTGGCGGACGTGCTGCACGACACCTACGGTCACCCCGCCCTCTATCTGAACCATTGCACCGGAGAGCGGGCCCTTGCGCTCCTGGCTAACGCCTTGGGCGATCGGGTCCACCCCTGTCCGGCGGGGACAACAATCGATTTCTAACGAGAATCACCGAGATGGACATCCCATCCCATAGCCACTCGTATTGGAGGACATGTGAATGCCCGAAACCGCAGCAGACGCTATCGAAGTTGATAACCTGACCAAGTACTATGGCCGTCCCGGCAAGGGTGTCCTCGCCGTCGATCACATCAGCTTCACCGTACGCCGGGGTGAGATCTTCGGCTTCCTGGGGCCCAATGGGGCGGGCAAGACGACCACTCAACGCATGTTGACCACGCTGCTGGAACCGACTGAGGGCCGCATGATCATCAATGGGCATGATATGACCCACGACTCCTACCCGGTGAAGCGACAGATGGGCCTGGTGCCGGAGGAGTCGAATGTCTACACAGAGCTGACCGCCTGGGAGAACCTGATGTTCACGGCCAGACTCTATCGGGTTCCCCGGCATGAGCGGGCGTCGCGGGGGCGGGAGCTCCTGGAGATGTTCGGGCTGTGGGAGAAAAGGGACGTCAAGGTGGAGAACTTCTCCAAAGGCATGCGCCGGCGGTTGAGCATCGCCATGGCCATCATTCACCAACCTTCGCTCCTCTTCCTGGACGAGCCGACGCCCGGGTTGGATGCCCAGAGCGCTCGCACCATCAAGGACCTGATCCGCCGGCTGAACGCGGAGGGGACCACGATCTTTCTGACCACCCATCAGATAGAGGAGGCCAATCAACTGTGTGATCGAGTAGCCATCATCAACCATGGCCGGATCGCAGCCATCGACACTCCAGAACGGCTAAAGCAGACCTTCCAGCAGGTGCAATCTGTGGAGGTAGCCCTGGAGCCGGATGGGCAATCCCACGGCGAGGCGCTGGCTTCACTCCCCGGGGTGTCCACCTCGGTCAAGGCAGGGGATAAGTGGCGATTGTACACGCAAGATCCATCGGCGCTACTTCCCCACATCGTTGACTACGCCAGATCGCACGGACTACGGGTGGTCAGTCTAAACACGTTGGGCCCCAGCCTGGAGGACGTATTCCTGCAGATCACGGGACAGTCCATCGGAACGGTACGACACGAGGGCCAAGACGATAATCGCCGCCGAGGAGGGCAAGGCGGCCGAAGGAGAGGTCGATAATGTCGGGCGAATGGCTACAACGAGTACGCGACGAATTGGCACAGACATGGGCCATCACCGTGAAGGACATGAAGGTCTACTACCTGCGGCCGGGGATGATCATGTTCGGCGTGCTGATGCCCTTCTTCCTCTTCTTCTCCTTCTCGGTCCGCCGGGAGATCGCGGCAGCACAAGGAGTCGCCAGGCTTTTGGCGCTGACCATCTTCTTCACCGCGGCAGCCGCCGGCCCGTTCATTATCCCTCTGGAGCGCCGGCTTGGCACCTATGACCGATTGCTGGCCGCGCCGATATCGTTGCCCACCCTGTTGTTGGGGAAGACGGCGGTGGGGGCGCTTTTCGCCCTGGCCGTCTCCTTCATCGCGCTGATCATCGGCGTCACGGTATTCGGCGTAACGATCGCCGCCCCTTGGCTTCTGATCGCCGGGCTGATCCTGGGCGCCTACAGCTTTGCCGCCCTGGGGCTGATCTTCGGCTCCATCCCAACCCGTAACCCGGGGGATGTGCAAATGCCCAGCACGTTGCTGCGTTGGGGGCTCCTGTTCATCAGCGGCGTGTTCATCCCGCTGGAGGAGATGGCGCCGATGGCCCGGGCGGTGGCCTACCTCTCGCCGCTGACCTACGCACAGGATCTGATGAACCACGCGGTGCTGGGAGCGGGACTGCTTAGCCCACGATTGGACATCGTGATCCTGTTCCTCTCCGGCATCCTATTCCTGATGCCGTCCATATGGCTACACCGGCGGAGCCGTGTACTGGGGTACTAAGCGAATGGCTACGGCCACCAACGATTCACAAGCCTAACAACTAGAGCTGAGGAGAGAACCATGAAGATCGTCGTATCAGCCAACGGATACGATCTGGATGCACCGGCCAGCCCCGTCTTCGGGCGCTGCCCCGTCTACGTCTTCGTCGATACGGAGACGATGGCCTTTGAGGCCGTGGACAACCCGGCGCAGGCCGCCAGCGGCGGCGCCGGCATCCAGGCGGCCCAATTCGTCGTCAACCACGGGGCGCAGGCCGTGCTAAGCGGGAACGTCGGCCCCAACGCCTTCGACGTGTTGGCGGCGGCCAACGTGCCCGTCTACCTGGTCGCTGAAGGCACGGTGCGCGATGCGGTCGAGGCGTTCAAGGCCGGCCGTCTGCAACGGATGGACCAGGCCAGCGTGCGAGCACACGCCGGGATGCGCGGCGGACGCGGTATGGGAATGCGCGGTGGCATGGGAGGTAGCCGAGGCATGGGCGCCGGCCGAGGCATGACATCTTCCACGACTCCTCCATCGACGAACGCGCGTACCCGGGAGATCGAGGAGTTGAAGGGGCAGGCCCGCGAGCTGCGCCAACAACTGGCTCAGCTCCTGGACCGCATCGATCAACTGGAGCGAGGATCGTAACACGCCTCTCGGATTATCAATCTCAGAGCGTGTCTGAGAAATAAAGCGGGGTTCCCGTGGAGGGGAGGCCCATCCACACCTCCCCTTGTGGAGCTGGTAGCTGAGGAAGACCCTCAGACACCTTGCCGATAAACTTTCAGACACGCTCTCAGGAGGGGGAAGACACATGCGTATCGCCATTTCCGCTGATGATCCCAACGGACTGGAAGCCATCGTCAGCCCACACTTCGGGCGATGTCCTTACTATGTCCTCGTGGACGTGGAGGAGGGGCAGATCGCGGCCGTCCAGGCGATCGAGAATCCCTACTTTCGGCAACATGCCCCCGGCGTGGTGCCCGAATTCATTCGCCGACAGGGGGCCAATGTCATGCTCACCGGAGGCATGGGCCGTCGCGCGGTGGCCTTCTTCGAGCAGTTCGGCATCGAGCCGGTGACGGGCGCCAGCGGGACGGTGCGCCACGCGCTGTCCCAATACCTGAACGGCGATCTCACGGGCGCCCAACCGTGCCATGAGAGCGTAGCCCATGCCCAACAAGAAGGTGAATACGAGAGGGACGAGGTTGGCCGTCTACGCGAGGAGGCCGAAGGGCTACGGGAGCAACTGAAACAGATCGAGGACCGGTTGGGCCGGTTATCATCCAATTGAGGGAGACATGGTCATCACAGTAGCCAGTGGCAAAGGCGGCACAGGCAAGACCACCGTCGCCGTCAATCTCGGGCTGGCCCTGTCGAAAGCGGGCCAGCCCCCCGTTCATATCGTCGACTGCGATGTAGAGGAGCCCAACGCGGCGCTGTTCCTCCATCCCACGCTGGAGGAACGGGAAGAGGTCGGGCAACTCATCCCAGAGGTGAACCTGGATCTGTGCACCTTCTGCGGCCGCTGCGCCGAGGTGTGTCAGTACAGCGCCATCGCTGTCGTGGGCCAGCGCGTGCTGGTCTTCCCGGAGCTGTGCCACGGGTGCGGGAGCTGCACGCTCAACTGCCCCGAGGGCGCTATCCGCGAGAAGCTCGACGTGATGGGCGTGCTGGAGATGGGACGCGCCGGACCGATCGCCTTCGCTCAGGGGCGCATGAACGTGGGCGAGGCCATGGCCGTGCCCATCATCCGGCAACTGAAACGGCAAGCAATTCCGGAGGACCACGACGGCCAGGTGATCATCCTGGACGCGCCGCCGGGCACCTCCTGCCCCGTGGTAGAGTCCATGCGCGGCTCCGACTACGTGCTCATGGTCACCGAGCCCACCCCCTTCGGGCTGCACGACCTGCGATTGGCCGTCCAAGTCGCCCGAGACGAGCTGGGATTGCCCGTGGGCGTCGTCATCAACCGCGAGGGCATTGGGGACGAGGGCGTGGACGCGTACTGCGAGGAGGAGGGGATCCCCATCCTCATGCGCATCCCGCTGGATCGGCGCATCGCCGAGGCTTACTCCGAGGGCATCCCTATGGTGGAGGCGCTACCGGAGTATCAGGAGGCATTCCTGGCGCTCTATCGGGAGATCGCCCATCGTGTGGGGGTGGAGGTGGCGCCGTGAAACAACTCGTCATCCTCAGCGGCAAGGGCGGGACGGGCAAAACCTCCATCGCCGCTGCGCTGGCCCACCTCGCCTCCTCGGAGATGCGCCTGGTTTTGGCCGACGCCGACGTGGACGCGGCGAACCTCGAGCTCGTGTTGGCCCCCACCCGGGTGGAGGAGCATCCCTTCGAGGGCGGATCCATCGCCGAGATCTCACCCGACAAGTGTGTGGCCTGCGGCGTGTGTGAGGAGGTCTGCCGATTCGACGCCATCATCCCGGGCGACCGGTTCTACCAGGTGGATCGCCTGGCATGCGAGGGATGCGCGGCCTGCTTCTACCAATGCCCGGAGCAGGCCATCCAGATGATCCCCCAACAGGCGGGCGAATGGTACCGATCGGACACCCGCTTCGGCCCGTTATTCCACGCCCACCTGTTCGCCGGGCAGGAGAACTCGGGCAAGCTGGTGACGATGGTCAAGCAGCAGGCCCGCCTGCTGGCACTGGATACGGGCGCCGACCTCCTGTTGGTGGATGGGCCGCCCGGCATCGGCTGCCCGGTGATCTCCGCCAGCGCCGGGGCCGATATGGCCCTGCTGGTGGCCGAGCCCACCATATCGGGCGTACATGATCTGGACCGCGTGCTGGCTACCACGGACCACTTCGGCGTCCCCGCCCGGGTGTTGATCAACAAAGCGGATATCAACCCGGCGCGTGCCGAGGAGATCGAGGCGTTCTGCCGGGAACGGGAGATCCCCATCGCCGGCCGCGTCCCATACGACACCACGGTGACGAAGGCCATGGTGAACGGTCAGCCGATCACCGCGTACGCCGACGGGCCCGCGGCGGAGGCGCTTCGCCGGGCCTGGGCACATCTTCGAGAGGCGTTGCGATCATGAACGAGACGCTGCGAGACGCCGTGCTGGAGCGGCTGAGCCGCGTGATCGATCCGGAGACGGGAGCGGACGTGGTCCGCATGCACCTGATCGAGGATCTGACCGTGGACGAGGCCGGGGTGGCTCACTATCGGTTTCGCCCCTCATCGCCGTTATGCCCCATCGCCATCCCCCTGGCCTTCGCGATCTACAAGGCCGTCGCCGAGATAGAAGGGATCACGGGCCAGGAGGTAGAGGTCGTGGACTACATCGGGGCAGAGGGGCTGAACGAGCTACTTCGTGAGGCGGAGCACGCCAGGCGGGAGAAGGAAGCCGGGGTAGAGGACAGCTGAGGCGAGCGGTGGCGGTCGGAAAAAGGAGGCCGGATGGAGGATAAAGGGGGCACCAATGCGGAGCTGGAGCGATGGGGATGGTCTTCCATCGCCGTCAATGTGACTCTGACCGGCATCAATCTGGCCGTGGCGATGGCCTCAGGAAGCCTGGCGGTGGCCGCGGAGATGGTCCACAATCTGGTGGATCTGCTCGCCTCCGTAGCGGTCCTGGTTGGGCTGAAGCTCTCCACGCGCAAAAGCCGGGATTTCCCCTACGGCCTGTACAAGGTGGAGAACCTGGTTGCGGCCGGGCTGGCGTTCATGATCTTCCTCACCGCCTATGAGATCGGCAAGAAGGCCCTGCTGGCACCCTCCACCACCCCGACCGTATCCGCCTGGGTGCTGGCGGGAGTCATCCTCTCCGTGCTCATCCCGTCCATCTTCAGCCTCTTCGAGCTGCGCGCGGGTGAGAAGGCCAACTCGCCATCCCTCATCGCCGATGCGAAAGAGTATCGGGTCCATGTGCTGACATCGGGCGTCGTGCTGGTGGCCCTGATCTTCCACCGGGCCCCGATCCCGATCGATCGGATCGCCGCGCTGGCGATCGTGGTCGTGGTCGCCCGCACCGGTTGGGAGCTCCTGTCGGACAGCATGCGGGTGCTATTGGACGCGTCCCTGGACCCGGAGACGCTGATGCGCATTCGAGAGATCATTCAGGCGGAGCCCGCCGTCGCCCGGGTGAAATGGGTCACCGGGCGCAACGCCGGGCGCTTTCGCTTCGTGGAGGCAACGATCGAGCTGCGCGTTCGGGACCTGGAGCGCGCCGAGATCATCAGCCGAAACATCGAGCGGCGCATCCGAGAGGAGGTTCCCTTCGTGGAGCGGGTCCTAATCCACGCCGAGCCGCAGGACAGGACCCATCTGCTCTACGCTGTGCCGCTGGCGGATCCGCATGGCACGATCAGCCACCACTTTGGTGACGCCCCATACTTCGCCCTGGTAACCGTTCGGCTGTCCGACCGACAGATCACGGAACAGAGGATGGTCCCCAATCCTCACACGAAAGTGGCAAAAGCAAAGGGGATCCGGGTGGCCGAGTGGCTGATCGCGGAGAAGGTGGACGTCGTGCTGGTGAGGGAGGATCTACAGGGGAAAGGCCCCGCCTACGCGCTGGGCAACGCCGGCGTGGAGATCTACAGAACGGAGGCGGACACGCTGGCTGAGGCGCTCCCCTCTCGGTGGCTTGACGGCGCCGGTCCGTTCGAGTAAGCTTGGTGTCAACACCCCCAACACGCAAGGATCGGACGTCATAAGCTATCCCACAGGGAGAGGAGCATGACCGAACGAGGCGATCAGGTCGCCGAACGAGCGGCCGCATTGATGGCACAAGGACACCATTGATCGGATGCCACGCTGCTCGCCGTGGGCGAGCACTTGTGGGGTACCGTAGATCCTCAGATGATACGCATGGCGATCGCTTTCGGCGGAGGGATCGGAGGCACCTATCAGGAGACCTGCGGCGCGATCAGCGGCGGAGCCATGGTCATCGGACTCCACATGGGGCCCCAGCGTCCCAGGGTGAACGAGGAGCCCATGCGCCAGGCCATCGCCCGATACCGGGAGCGCTTTCTGGAGGAGATCGGGCCGACCCAGTGCGCGGCACTGAGAGAGGAAATGTACGGCCCACAGGGGCGAGAGCCCTGCAGCGTGCTGGTGCAACGCGCCGTGCGTATCCTGCTGGAGGTGCTGGACGAATTCGAACGACCCGATCACGCCGGATGACGAGATCCTCATCGCGATCACTCGAGGAGAGCCTTTCGTCCCGAGAGCGAAGGTGCGAAGGGCTCTCCTCCGTCTGCCAGCATGCTGTTGACCGCTCAGCCCCCTGGCGAACGCCCAAGGCTCAGGAGAATCGTACGTGTCCACACGGGTGCTGAAAGACTTACTGGCAACCCTGCCGGATGGGGAGGTTCAGGACATCCGGGTGGGAATTTACTGGACAGCCGTCACGATCACCGCGGAAGGGGATCGCCGATGCGGCCTGGCGTCCACCCTGCGCGGCGAGGAACGGCACCATCATGGAGGGGAGCCGGCCGTGCGAGATGCCGGGCACCTGACCAAGCTCGGCGCCCGCGAGCTGGCCGAGCTCGTCCTCTCGCGAAGCCCGGTCGAGACAGCGATCGGGATGGCGACAATCAACGCGCTGCTGCCCAGACAGCCCGACCGATGGGTGGAGATCAACGCGGAGGAGGTGATCGCCGAGCGCGGCGCCGGCAGGCGAGTCGCCCTGATCGGGCACTTTCCCTTCGTCCCCCGTCTGAGGGAGCGAGTGGGAACTCTGTGGGTCCTAGAACAACGCCCCCGGGAGGGGGATCTGGCGGCGGAAGCCGCGCCGGAGATCATCCCCCAAGCCGACGTATTGGCCATCACCGGCACCACGCTCATCAACCACACGTTCGAAGAGTTGATGGCCCTCCGCCGTCCGGAGGCGCTCGTGCTGCTCCTGGGGCCGACCACCCCCCTGTCTCCTATCCTGTTCGAGTACGGGGTCCATATCCTATCCGGGGCGGTGGTGGAGAACGCGGATGCCGTGCTTCGTGCGGTAAGCCAGGGGGCGAACTTCCGCCAGGTACGACGCCAGGGCGTGCGACTGGTGACCATGCGGAGATGGCCCTCGGATACGATCTCACCCTCCACGCGTGAAACCAAGCGCCGAGATAAAGCATCTAATGTAAAGTAGGAGGGACAAACCAGGCCAGGAGTGTCACCGGATGGCGATCGTCGAGCCCGTCATCGACGCGGAGATATGCCGGATGTGTCGAGTCTGTCAGGCGAGACGCGCCTGCCGGATGAAAGCCATCGTCCGATTCGACTCGGACGATCTACCCTTCGTAGACGGGGCGAGATGCCGTGGATGCCTGGTCTGCCTGCCCGCCTGCCCCTTCGGAGCCGTACAGAAACCGGCCACGTCCGCATAGAAAAGAACCCTCCCGGATACCCCCGATCGGAAGTCCGATTACGGCCCGAATGCCTCGGTGCAGGTATACTGAAAGGGCTTGGAATCGCCCGCCTCTGACATCATCCCCTCAAAGCACGAGTCGGCTATGCACAGCACGATGGCCGAGCAACCAGAGCGAGCGGCGGCATAGCCGGGTCTCCTTCATCCTGTTTGACACCTGCTCAGCGAATGTGCTACACTAGCATTGAAATGGAACGACCAGCATCTTGCGCCATGTGCGCATTGAGGAATATCGTATGGGATCGAAGTTGATTCGGAATGGGTTGATTTACCTGGTGATCTTCATCGCTTTGGCGACTTTGCTCCTCACCAGCTTCATGCGCGGTCGCGACGAGGCGCCGACGATCCCCCTGGACCAGGTGGCTCGCGATATCCGGGCGGGCGCCATCGAGCAGATCACCGTGCGCGGCGATGAGCTGCAGATCACCTACCGCAAAGGGCAGGAATACGACCGGGCGATCTCCCGCAAGGAGCCAGATGCCAGCGTCTTTGAGACGTTGCTCAACCTCGGCGTATCCCAAGAGGATCTGGCGGCCATCGACTTCCAATTCGCCCCTCCAGGCCGTTGGGAGAACTGGGGAGCGATTCTGGGGACCCTCCTCCCCCTGATCCTCGTAGGCGCCTTCTTCTTCTTCCTGTTGCGTCAGGCCCAAGGAGCAGGCAATCAGGCGTTTGCCTTCGGCAAGAGCCGAGCGAGGATGTTCACGGGGGACAAGCCGACGGTGACCTTCGACGACGTGGCGGGGGCGGAGGAGGCCAAGCAGGAGCTGCTGGAGGTGGTGGAGTTCCTCAAGGAGC
>JAADGJ010000054.1 GCA_013152435.1 Chloroflexota bacterium
TCATCCTGATCTCCTTGGTGTGGACGTGTTAGTATACGACTATGTTAGCAAACTCCCCCTTTCTTTGTAAACCTATATCAGGACGACACAAGCCCCCTTCTCCCGGGCTCGGGAGAAGGGGGTTTGGGGGATGAGGGCCGTTTTCCCGCGGCCGATGATCAGGGGAATCTCTTGCGTCGGGCGACACGCGGGGTGTTCCTACCACCCCGATTTCCATCACTGACTTTGAAAAAGCCCTGCAGAGGGTAGTGTATCCAAAATGTGTGGAAACCTCGCCAGGCCCATTGCAAGCCCACAGGGAAGGTGCGGAGGGGCCTCCCTTCGCCAGCATATCCTCTCTTCCGCCTTGCATCTGCCCTTTCCCGGCCTGATTCGGGTGGGCAAGGCCAGGCGAGGCAGGTGAGGGGCGGAAACTGGGAGATTTCTTTTGAGGGGCGCAGCCCCTCAAAGCTCCCCACCGTATTTCCACCGGAAAAGATGCACGACCCGCAGGGACGTTCTTATCATGGTCATCACCGGAATGTCTTTGACTTTTGTCTAGAGTTGCCTTACAATCCGCGTCAGTCCCATGCCCAAGAAACCCTTTCGCTACGGCCAGGAGTTCGGTACCCATGACGATGACCAGTCAAGAAATCCGACAACGCTTTCTGGACTACTTCGCCCAACACGGCCACACCGTCGTGGAGAGCTCATCCCTGATCCCGGTGGGTGACCCCACCCTGCTGTTTACCAACGCCGGTATGGTGCAGTTCAAGGACGTATTCCTGGGGCTGGAGCGCCGGCCGTACACCCGGGCCACCTCGGTTCAGAAGTGCATGCGCGTCTCGGGAAAGCACAACGACCTGGAGAACGTGGGCCCCTCACCCCGCCATCACACGTTCTTCGAGATGCTGGGCAACTTCTCCTTCGGCGACTACTTCAAACGAGAGGCCATCCACTACGCCTACGAGGTCGTCACGCAGGTCTATGGCGTCGATCCCGAGCGGCTGGTATACACCGTGTATGAGGACGACGACGAGGCCTTTCGCGTCTGGACCGAGGAGATCGGCGTGCCGGCCGAACGGGTCTATCGCATGGGGGAGAAGACGAACTTCTGGATGATGGGCGACACCGGTCCCTGCGGTCCCACCTCGGAGATCCACTACGATTGGGGGCCAGAGGCGTGCACCTGCGGGGATCCCAACTGTAGCGTGGCACTGGACAACGGATGCGACCGCTGGCTGGAGATCTGGAACCTGGTCTTCATGCAATACAACCAAGGGGCTGACGGGACCCGCACCCCATTGCCGAGGCCGGGCGTCGATACCGGCATGGGATTGGAGCGCATCACATCCGTGGTGCAGAACAAGCGCTCCAACTACGAGACGGATCTGTTCACGCCGATCCTGGCCCACATCCAGGCGCTGTTGGGCGACAGCGACGAGGAAGCCGCCCAAAAACAGGTCGCCTACCGGGTGATCGCCGATCACGGACGGGCCGTGACCTTTCTGGTGGGCGATGGGGTGATCCCCAGCAGCGAGGGGCGGGGGTACGTGCTTCGCCTGATCCTGCGACGCGCCGCCCGATACGGCTACAAAGCCGGCTTCGAGGGGCCGTTCCTGGCCAAGATCGCCGAGAAGGTCATCGAGATCATGGGGCACCACTATCACGAGCTACACGAGCGGGCGGCCTTCATTTATAAGACGATCACCGCGGAGGAGGAGCGCTTCTCGCAGACGCTCGCCACCGGGCTCGCCGTCCTGGAGGAGTTGATCGCCGACCCCAAAGTGCAGGAGACGAAGGTGCTGCCCGGCGAGGCGGCCTTCCGACTGTACGATACCTACGGCTTTCCCCTGGACCTGACCCGGGACGTGGCTCGCGAGCACGGGCTGACCATCGACGAGGCGGGCTACCAGCGGGCGATGGCGGAGCAGCGCGAGCGGGCCCGGGCTGCCTCCCGGTTCACAGCGGACCAGGAAGATCGGGCCGCCCGATATCTGAGCGTGTTGGAGGAGCTGCGCTCGGCCGGCCTGCTGCCCGAGGGCACGGTCCAGCACCTCTGCTACGAGACCAGCGAGGTCGAGGCGCCGGTCCTGGCCATCCTCAAAGACTCGCAATCCGTCTCCCTGGCCCGCGCCGGGGAAGCGGTGGAGATCGTGCTGCCCAAGACGCCCTTCTACGTGGAAAGCGGCGGGCAGGTGTCCGACACGGGCGTCATCGCGCAGTATGACGAGCACGGCGACCCGGTATGGAAGGTGCGCGTCGACGAGGCGCGCCAGCCGGTCCCCGGCCTGATCGTCCACGTCGGCGAGGTGGAGGAGGGCACCGTGCGCGTGGGAGACCTGGCGCGGGCGTCCATCGACCAGGAGCGTCGGCGGGACATCATGCGCAACCACACCGCCACCCACCTGCTCCATGCCGCGCTCCGCCGGGTGCTGGGCGAACACGTCCATCAGGCGGGCTCGCTGGTCGCTCCGGACCGGCTGCGCTTCGACTTTACCCACGGCGCCATGCTGACGGAGGAGGAGCTGGCGGCCATCGAGCAAGGGGTGAACGACGCCATCCTGGCCGCATACCCGGTGGAGGCCCGCTGGACGACGTATCGACAGGCCGTGAACGAGGGCGTCATCGCCCTCTTCGGTGAGAAATACGGCGAGGAGGTGCGCGTCATCCGGGTCGGTCCCGCAGATGAACCGCTCAGCCAGGAGCTGTGCGGCGGCACACACGTGAACAACACATCCGAGATCGGCTTCTTCCATATTCTATCCGAGGGCAGCGTGGGCGCGGGCGTGCGCCGCATCGAAGCGGTCACCGGGCGCTGGGCCCACCGGCTGGTCCAGCGACAGCTGGCCCTGCTCCATCGGACGGCCACCTTCCTGGGATGCCAGGACGAGGAGGTCGATCGGAAGGTGCTCAACCTGCTGGATCAGGTCCAGAGCCTGCAGAAGGAGGTCACCCGGTTGCGACAGGCCCTGGCCCTCCGAGAATTCGAGTCGCTGCTCCAGCAGGTGCAGGACATTGACGGCGTGAAAGTGCTGGCCGTGCCCGTCGACGCGGACGACATGGAGACCATGCGACGGATGAGCGACTGGTTCCGCGAGCGCATGGGCTCGGGCGTGATCGTTTTGGGCGCGGCCATCGGCAATCGGCCCAGCTTCGTGGCCGCCGTCACGCCCGACCTGGTGGAGCGCGGGTTCCACGCAGGGCAGATCGTGAAGGTCGTCGCCGAGGCCGTCGGCGGAGGCGGAGGCGGCCGGCCCACGCTGGCTCAGGCCGGGGGCAAGGACCTCAGCCGGATGCACGAGGCGCTGCGACTGGTCCCGCAATGGGTGGAACGCAAGCTGCACGCCGGCTCTTGAGCGGCGGCCGAGGGAATGGGCCCCATATCCAGCTGAAAGGGATCGGAATTTCCGGCGAACGGACGAAGCCGTGGCCCCTTTCGAGGTGCTGCGGCTTCCCTTCGCTTTGGGGGACATGACACAGATCATCCACCTGACGGACGATTGGCAATTACCCGGCCTGTTGGCCCGGCTGGACACGATCCGCGACCCAGCCGTGATCCTGGTGTTGCCCGCGAACAGTCGCTCCTGGGCCAACCCGGTACGGCTGCGCCTGATCCGTCGCCGCGCGGCCCGACGACGGCTGCGCGTGGCGTTGGTCACCGACAACCCGGCCATGCGGCGGCTGGCTCAAGAGGAGGGCCTCCCCACCTTCTACTCCCCCGAGGAGGCCGCCCAGATCGAATCGTTGCCGATCCCCCCGCCTGATGGCCACCTGCCGGAGGATCCACGCAAGGACCAGCGCGCCAAGCTGACGCGCTGGCGCGCGCAGCGCGTGGAGGAGCGCGCCCGCGTGATCGCCCAGGCGCGATCACGCCGCGTCCCCGCCTGGGGTGAGGTCGTGGGGCTCACCCTGCTGCTGGCGGCGCTGACATCGCTGATCCTCCTGACCGCGGCGTTGATCGTGCCCGTCGCCCACGTGACGCTGGTGCCGGCCCGCCAGACCTCGGCGATCACCGTGGACCTAACGGCGACGACGGGCGTGGACTACCCGGATGCCAACCTGCGACTGATCCCGGCCCGGTGGGTGGAGATCCAGATCGAGGGCAACGGCTCTCTGCCCACCACCGGGCGGCGAGACGCACCGGACCAACGAGCGACGGGCTCCGTGGTGTTCATCAACCGGCAGACGGCCTCCCTGGAGATCCCAGCTGGAACGGTGGTGCGAACCTCCACGGGGACCAATGTGCGCTTCCGCACCACGGTGACTGGGACGCTCCCGGCGGGGATCGGGGCGAAGGTGGAGGTCCCCATCGAGGCGGTGGACCCCGGGCCTGCGGGCAACGTGCGCAGCGGCACCATCACCCTGGTCGATGGCCCGCTATCCCCCGTCCTCCGGGTGATCAACGAGAAGCCGACCACCGGCGGTAGCGTTCGCCAGGTCAACGTCGTCACCAACGCGGACAAGGATCGCCTGCGACAGGCGGTACTGCAACAGGTCCAGCAGACGGCCTACCAGCGCCTCAGCGAGCTGCTGGAGGAGGGGGAGTTCCTCCCCCGAGAGTCCATCGTGACGTTGATCCTGGCGGAGACGTTCGACCACTTCGTGGACGATCCGGCCGACACGCTGGGACTGCGCCTGCGCGTACTGGCGCGCGGCGTCGCCGTCGACGGGGAGGCCGGAAAGCAGATCGCCCTCCGGGTCATGCAGGACCAGATCCCCGAACGGGCGCGCCTCCTGGCCGATAGCGTGCGTTACCAGCAGGGGCCGGTGACCGTGCGCGGGGACCGGGTGATGTACTCGCTCACGGCGACCGGCGAGGTGGTGAGCGATATCGATCGGGCGGCGGTACGGGCAGCCATCGCCGGGCTGCCGCTGGACGAGGCCCGGGAGACGTTGATGAGGGAATGGCCGCTGGCCGCCCCGCCGGAGCTGCAGCTGAAGCCCAGCTGGCTCGGCCGGGTGCCGTGGGTCCCCTTCCGCATCCGGGTGGAGGTGGACTGGTCGCGATGATCGGGCCCGTGATGGCATTGGACGTGGGAGAGCGCCGCATCGGGGTGGCCATCTCCGACCCACTAGGCGTTGTGGCCACGCCGGTGACCACCCTGACGCGCCGCTCGTGGGCCAAGGACCTGGCCGCCATTGAACAGATCGTACAGGAGCGCGGCGTCAAGCGCATCATCGTGGGATATCCGCTTCACATGGACGGCAGCGCGAGCGAGCAGGCCCAGATCAGCGAGCGATTCGCCCAACGGCTGAAGGAGGCCCTGGGGCCGTCCGGCCCTCCGGTGGAGCTGTGGGACGAGCGCCTGTCCACCCAGATCGCCAGCGAGCGGCTGCGCGCCACCGGCAGCTCGGCGCGCGCGGGCCTGGACGCCGCCGCGGCCGCGGTCATCCTCCAGGAGTGGCTGGACGCCCGCAGGGGCCCGGCTCTGTTGCCCGAGCCTCCCGATCCGGATCGAGGTTGAGATGTCCATGCGAGTTCCTTCGGGGCCATCGCGCCTCACGGATTCGTCTTCCACTTCTCCCCGCCCCTTTGCCACCTTGGGGCTGATCCTGCGCGTTTTCATCTTCGTCCTGACCATCGGCACCGTCGCCGGCTCGGGGGCCATCGCCTGGGCGCACCTGCGAGAGCAATGGGAGGACAAACCGACCCTGGAGCGCTATCAGGCGCTCGCTCGTGCTGGCGGCCCGCGCCCGCTGACGTTGGAGACGATCGAGGACTACGCCATCGAGCTGTACCTGCGGTTCCGGGAGGCCGATCTGCTGCGCCCGGCGGCGGAGACGGACGCCGTCGTCCGCTTCACGGTGGCCCCCGGTGAGACGGCCACGCAGATCGCGGATCGGCTCGAGCAGGAGGGGCTCATCACCGACGCCGACCTGTTCCGACTCTACATCCGACACGAGGGAATCGACGCCAAATTGGAGGCGGGCGAGTTCGAGCTATCCCCCGGGATGACGATCCCGGAGATCGCCCAGGCCCTCCAGCAGGCCCGCGCCCGGGAGGTCGTCGTCACCGTGCAGGAGGGGCTGCGGGCGGAGGAGGTGGCGGAGCTGCTGGAGCAATCGGAGGTCACGGACGGCGACGCGTTCCTGGCGCTGGTGCGCAGCGGCGACCCGGTGAGCGCCGGACTGGGCAACTATGACTTCCTCGCCGACCGGCCAACGGGGGCTTCCCTGGAGGGGTACCTGTTCCCCGACACGTACCGTTTCCCCATGCACGCCCAGCCCGCCGAGATCCTGCGCATCTTCCTGGACAACTTCGACCGCCGGGTGACGCCGGAGCTGCGGCAGGAGGCGGCCAATCGCGGCCTCTCCCTGTACACCGTGCTCACGCTGGCCTCCATCGTCGAGAGGGAGGCCGCGCTGCCCGAGGAGCGCCCCATCATCGCCAGCGTTTACCTGAACCGGTTGGAGAAGGGCATGTACCTGAACGCCGATCCCACCGTGCAGTACGCCATGGGATACCAGCCGGACACGGGCCAGTGGTGGAAGAGCCCGGTGACGCTGGAGGAGTACAGCAGCGTCGTCTCGCCCTATAACACCTACCTGAACCCCGGGTTGCCGCCGGGCCCCATCTGTAGCCCCGGGCTCTCGGCCATCGAGGCCGTCATCCGGCCGGCCGAGACGGACTACCTCTACTTCGTCGCCACGGGCGATGGCGGCCACGTATTCGCCCGCACGCTAGAGGAACACAAGGCCAACATCAAGCGCTACCAGGGGCAGTAACGTGGATCAGCCGGATCATCAGCGGGAGGCATCGGTTCGACGCGTGCGATGGGCCGCCGGCCCCCCTCCTCGCAGAGGGCGTCGATATCTGCTCGCGCTCGTGCTGATCTCGCTGCTCCTGGCCGGCTGCACGCTTCCCCGCTCGACACCCCCCATCATCAAGATCGGGATGATCGCCCCATTCGAAGGGCTTTACCGGCCGCGAGGCTACGCCGCCCTGTACGCGGTCAAGCTGGCGCTGCGCGAGCGCAACGCCGCGGGCGGCGTTGCCGGCTATGGGGTCATGCTGGTCGCCCTGAACGACGACGGGGACCCGGAGGAGGCCGCTCTACAGGCGCGCAAGCTGGCGGTGGACCCGGACGTGATGGGGGTGATCGGCCCGTTCAGCCGCACGACGGCCGCCGCGGCCGCGCCCCTGCTGGCGGAGGCAGGGCTGGCCTGGATCGCGCCGGTCTCCGTCCCCGATGGGGTGGTGCAGGCTTATCCGAATGCGTTCCGCCTCTTCGCCTCGGATCAGGCGCTGGCGGAGGCGCTGGTGACGTGGGCCCGGGAGACACCCGGAGGGGATGGGAGGATATGGATCGCCCAGGAGGGCCCGTTCTCGCGGCCGCTACAGGAGGCCGCAGAGCAGAGGGGGATCTCCTGGCGCCCTTCCCCCGGCGCGTCCAAGCCCACGCACACGACCGTCGCCCTGGGGGGAGACCCGGAGCAGGTCGCCGATGCGCTGCGGTCGCTGGATCGGGCGATCTACCAGGGTCCGATCGTCGGGGGGCCGGAGTCGGCGGAGGCCGTGGTCCTGCAACGGGCAGGGTCCTCGGCCATGGGGCTGGTGTGGGCGACCAGCCTGCAACCCGCCGTGTGGCCGGACGCCTTCGTCCTGGGCTACCAGGAAATGGCAGGAGGGCCGCCCGGACCGGAGGCAGCTCTGGTGTACGACGCGACCAACGTGTTGCTGGACGCCATCGCCTGGGACATCACGCGCCGGGCGAGGCCCACGCGAGAGGGTGTAGTGGCCGCGGTAGGGGCGACTCATTGGGACGGGCTCAGCGGCTCCATCGCCTTCGATGCGAACGGAAGCTGGCTGTATGCCCCGGTGCACCTGTATCAGATCATCGGCGGACAGCGGTTTGGGCCGGTGCCATGAGGATCATCGAGGAGGAGATGCAACCGTGCGCGTTCTGATGCTTTCATGGGAATACCCCCCCCATGTCGTGGGTGGACTGGGCAAGCACGTGATGGAGCTGTTGCCGGCTATGGCCCGGCGCGAGGATGTGGAGATCCATCTGTTGACCCCGCGTTGGGCCGGCGGGGATCCGACGGAGACCCTGGGGCGTGTGGTGATCCATCGCATCGATCCGCCCCCGGGGAACGGGGATATCTACACCACCGCCTGGCAAACCAACCTGGAGATCGAGGGATACGCGGAGCGGCTGTGGCGCGAGCTCGGCGGCTTCGACCTGATCCACGCCCATGACTGGCTGATGGCCTTCGCCGGCAACGCATTGAAGCGCACTCACAAGACGCCTCTGATCGCGACCATCCACGCGACGGAGAAGGGGCGCGGCCGCGGGCACCTCAACGGCGACCTCTCCCGGGCCATCCATCATGTGGAGTGGTGGCTGACCTATGAGGCATGGCGGGTGATCGCCTGCTCGGAGTACATGGCGGGCGAGATCCGGGAGTTCTTCGGCTGCCCGGCTGATAAGATCGACGTCATCCCCAACGGCGTGGATCCCACCCCCTTCCAGCGAGTCGCCCAGGAGGACCTGCGGGGATTCCGGGCCATGTACGCCCTACCCGACGAGCAGATCGTCTTCAACGTGGGAAGGGTGGTGTACGAGAAGGGAGTCCACGTGCTGGTGGAGGCGGCGCCCAAGGTGCTGGCGCAGACGCCGGCGGCCAAGTTCGTGATCGCGGGCCGCGGGCCGATGGTTGAGCAGCTCCGTCATCGCGCCTGGGAGCTGGGCGTGGGGGAGAAGATCCTGTTCGCCGGCTTCATCTCCGACGAGGACCGCAACCGCCTGTTCCACCTGGCCGATTGCGCCGTCTTCCCCTCGCTCTACGAGCCGTTCGGGATCGTGGCGCTGGAGGCGATGGCCGCGAAGTGCCCGGTGGTCGTCTCCGAGGTGGGAGGGCTGAAGGAGGTGGTGAAGCACGCGGAGACGGGGATCACCGTCTATCCGGACAACCCGGACTCGCTGGCATGGGGCATCGTGCACACGCTCTCCCGGCCCGATTGGGCGCGACAGCGCGCGGAGAACGCCTACCGGATGGTGCTCGAGCTATACAACTGGGACCGTATCGCCGGGCTGACGGTGGATGTGTACAAGCGAGTCGTGGAGGAACGCCGCCACGTGGACTGGTAACGGCGGCTACGGCCTCGCCCGCAGCACCTGGTGGATCAACGGCGGCGGCTCCACGGGCTCCGGGCCGATGGTGAACGCCGAGGCGAGGCGCGCCCGGGCCTGCGCCAGCCGCTCCCCATCGTCGGCGTGGATCTCGCACAGAGGCTGTCCGGCTTCCACCCGATCGCCAATGCGGGCGCGCATGATCACGCCCACCGCCGGATCGATGGGATCCCCCTTCTTCTCGCGGCCGCCCCCCAGGTCCACCACCGCCATGCCGATGGCGGCCGCGTCGATGGCCTGCACGTAGCCGGCCGTCGGCGCCGGGAAAGGCTCCACCCGCGCCGCCCGCGGCAACCGGGTCGGGTCCTCCACGGCGGCCACGTCCCCACCCTGCGCCGCCACGAACTCCCGAAACTTCCGCCACGCCTCCCCGCTATCCAGCGCCTGCTCCGCCTGAACGCGTTCCTCGTCCGGCTCCCCGGCATCCCCTCGCCGCATGGCCAGCATCTCCGCGGACACGGTCAGCACGTGCTCCCGAAAGTCCGCCGGGCCACCGCCGCGCAGCGTCTCGATGGCCTCGATCACCTCCAACGCGTTGCCCACCGCGCGGCCCAACGGCTGGGACATATCACTGATCACGGCCGTCATCCGCCGCCCCAAGCGAACGCCGATCTCCACCATCAACCGGGCCAGCGCCTGCGCCTGGTCCAGCGTCTTCATGAAGGTGCCCGATCCCACCTTCACATCCAGGACGATGGCATCCGCCCCGGCGGCGATCTTCTTGGACATGATGGACGAGGCGATGAGCGGGACGGCGGGCACGGTGCCGGTGACGTCCCGCAGGGCATAGAGCTTGCCGTCGGCAGGGGCCAGATCGTGGGTCTGCCCGGCCACCACCAGGCCCACCTCCCGCAGTTGGCGTCGAAACTCCTCGATGGCCAGATCGGCCCGGAAGCCGGGGATGGATTCCAGCTTATCCAACGTGCCGCCGGAGAAGGCCAGCCCGCGACCGGACATCTTGCCCACAGGCAGCCCGCAGGCGGCGACGATGGGGCCGACGACCAGCGTCGTCTTGTCACCCACCCCGCCGGAGGAATGCTTATCCACGACGAAGGGGGCGATGTCGTGCAGGTCCAGCGTCTCCCCGGAATAGGCCATGGCCAGGGTGAGGTCGGCCGTCTCCCGGGGCGTCATGCCCTGGAAGTAGATGGCCATGCATAGCGCGGCGGCCTGATAGTCGGGGATGTCCCCGGCCGTGTAGCCCCGCACGAAATACTCGATCTCATCCGTGGACAGCTCCACGCCATCCCGTTTCCTCTCGATGATCTCCACAACGCGCATCGTATGTCCTCTGAAATGGGGATTGGGGAACGGTGGCGGAGCGCTACAGCCATATATCCGCGTCGGGTGGCAGTTCCTCCGCCTGGTAGGGCACATCCGGCTCCTCGGCGACTCGGGACGTCGCCGGACGACCCTGCAGCCGGGCGGCCACCTCCCACGCCTGGATGTAACCCGCCACGGCCAGCGCCAGGCGTCGCGCCTGCCAGCGGGTGAGCAGAATGGCGATGCGCACATCTGGCTCGCCGGCCGGCTTGACGGCTCCCTCGCCGATGATCTCGCCCGGTCCGTGGCTGATCTCGATGACGATCGGCTGGCGGGTACGCCTGCCCCGGTCCTCGATCCGCAGCACACGACTCAGCGGCTTGCCCTCCCGCCCGTGAGGCGTGCCTTTGTAATCGACGAACGACTCGGGCAGGTGGCCCCGCGCCAGATCAAAGCAGAGCACGCGGGCGTCCTCCACATCCAGATAATGATCCACCCGCGCCTGAGCGCCCTTCCCCCGCTCGTACTGGAAGAGCAACAACCGCAATTTGCCGATATCCAACGCGTCCTCCACGTGGAGGATGGCGCTCCGAGTGATCTCGGTGTAGATACGCGGTCGTCCCTCCCGCTCCTGATCCGTCATCGCTCCACCTCCCGATTTCAGTATAACACGCACGGAGCGGGACGGAAAGGGGGAATATGGGGGACGGGAACGCCCAGGCCGCCCCCCTCAGCGGCATTGGCGCCCAACTGTGCCCCAGAAAGGGTCGGGCATGGGAGCCCAGCCTGCTTGTCCTATTCGCATCAACTGAACAGCATGAGCGAGGCCCCCGCCGTCGCCTTTTCCCTGCCTGGTTGGGGCTTTGGCCGGTGGCCTCCGGCCCCACAGGGCAGGTGAGGGGCTGAAAGTAAAATTCTTCGGAGGGGCTACCGTCCCTCCGAGCCACCCCAGAGATGCGGGGCCACGCTCCCGCATCGCTTAACTTGATACCAAGGCGTGGGCGCCCGGTCCAACGCCGATGATCCCAGTTTGACAAGCGGGAACAGGACGGGTATAATGCCCATCCGTGGGCAGGCTGGCCCGGTGGCCGCCTGCTTACCGCGTCAAGATCCAACTTGAACCGAACATGTACCGCCAGCACAAAGTTCTGGGACCTCCAGACGCGGTACGGGAGGCATAATCTCATGTATGCAATCATCGAGACGGGCGGGAAACAATACCGCGTGAGCCCGGGAGAGACGATCGAAGTCGAGAAGCTGGACGTGCCCGTAGGAGAAGAGGTCACGTTCGATCGCGTGCTGCTGGTCTCCGATGGGGAGAACGTGCGGGTCGGCCAGCCGCTGGTGGAAGGCGCGACCGTCCGGGCCCGCGTGCTCGATCAGGATCGGCGTCGCAAGGTGATCGTGTTCCGATATCGGGCGGCGCAACGGTACCGACGGAAGAAGGGGCATCGCCAGCCGTTCACGCGATTGCAGATCGATGCGATTGAAGTGTGAGCGTGGGATTGCAGACGGAGGGGTGAGAGATGGCACACAAAAAGGGTGGCGGCTCCAGCCGCAACGGTCGAGATAGCAAGTCCAAGCGCCTGGGTGTGAAGCGCTTTGATGGGGAGTTCGTGACCGCCGGCAGCATCCTGGTGCGCCAGCGCGGCACGAAGATCAAGCCGGGGAAGAACGTAGGTCTGGGGAGCGATTACACCATCTTCGCCACCATCGACGGCTACGTGAAGTTCGAGCCACATTCCCGCAGGCAGAAGCGCGTGAGCGTGTATCCCCAGCGCGTGGCTTAGGCCTCAGACGGAGGACCGGTTTTATGCGTAAAAATATTCATCCGAAATGGTATCCCAACGCGCGGGTGATCTGCGCTTGTGGCAACACCTGGACCGTAGGTGCCACGGTGGAGGAGATCCGCACGGACGTGTGCTCCCAGTGCCATCCGTTCTTCACCGGAGAGCAGCGCATCGTGGACACGGCCGGCCAGGTGGAGCGATTCATGCGCCGCCTGGAGGCGCGGGATCAGCGCGTGGCTGCCCGGAAGGCTCAGGCCGAGGCACAGGCGGCCGTCAAGGAAGCCGAGCGTCGCGCCCGGCGGCGCGGCGAGAGCCCGGAGAAGGCCGCCGAGTTGGCGCGCAAGGCGGCGGAATCGGCCCAGGCGGAACAGGAATAACCGGTAGTTGTATCGCCCTGCAACGAGGGCAGGGTGGCAAGACGATGCTGACGAACGAGATGAGAGGGCAGAGATCGATTCTGCCCTCTCTTTCTGTTCCACGCCTCTGAAGGAGGACGTATGCCGCACATACACCCACACACCGGATGGATCGAGCTGATCTGCGGCAGCATGTTCAGCGGGAAGACCGAGGAGCTGCTGCGCCGGGTGCGGCGAGCCGAGATCGCCCGTCAGAAGGTCCAGCTCTTCAAGCCCTTCCTGGACGACCGATACGGGATCGCCCGCATCGCCTCCCACAACGGCATGGCGCGGGAGAACGTCGTCGTCGTGCACACTGCCGCCGAGATCCTGGAGCGGCTAGACCCGGATACCACCGTCGTCGCCATCGATGAGGTGCAGTTCTTCGACTGGACCATCGCCGACGTGTGCAATGAGCTGGCCGATCGCGGGATCCGGGTGATCTGCGCCGGGCTGGACATGGACTTCCGCGGCGAGCCGTTCGGCCCCGTGCCCCTCCTGATGGCCCAGGCGGAGTACGTGGACAAACTGCACGCGATCTGCGTCCGCTGCGGCGGCGAAGCCTCCCGCACCCAACGGATCATCGACGGCCGCCCGGCCCGCTACGATGATCCCACGATCCTGGTGGGGGCCAATGAGGTGTATGAGGCCCGCTGTCGCCACTGCCATGAAGTGCTCGGGCAGAGGGACCAGGAGAAATCCAACGGGGACCCAGAACCATAAGCTCCATCTTGGGATGGGTGGCGGCAGACAATGTCCTCCGCCACCCGAAAGGCCCAATCTAGAAGACCATATCCAGGCCCAGATAGCGTAGCCCCAGGTAGAACCCCGCGGCGAGCAACCCGGTCAGCGGGATGGTCAGCAGCCACGCCAGCGCGATCTCCCGGGCCACCCCCCAGCGCACCTGCGAGACCCGCTGGGCGGCACCGATGCCCAGGATCGACGAACTGACCACGTGCGTGGTGCTGACGGGTCCACCCATCCAGGAGGCCACAGCCACCACCAGGGCTGAGCTGACCTGGGCCGTGAAGCCGTGTACCGGCCGGATCTTGTAAAAGCGTCCGCCGATGGTGCGGATGATGCGCCATCCCCCAACGCCCGTCCCCAGGGCGAGCCCACCAGCGCTGGCGGCCAACACCCACATCGGGATGTAGAAGCTATCCTGGAGCCCCAGGGTGATCAGCCCCAGCACGATGATGCCCGCCGTCTTCTGCGCATCATTGGAGCCATGACTCAGCGCCAGGGCCACAGCCGTTACCGTCTGGGCGCGCCGAAAGAAGGCATTGATGCGCGGCGTGGCGCCACGGGACAGGAACAAGATCGTCTTCATGGCCAGATACCCCACGAGCAGGCTGACCAGGGGAGCCACGAACAGGGCGATCAGGATCTTCTCCAACCCCGTCACCTGGATCACATGCGGCCCCTTCGCCATGGCGGCCGCGCCGACCAGGCCACCGACCAGGGCGTGGGAGGTGCTGGACGGGATCCCCGCCAGCCAGGTAACCACGTTCCACACGATCGCCGCCAGCATCCCCGCCATGATCACGGCGAATTGAATGGACTCCGGCGCGACGACCTCGCTCCCGATGGTGCGCGCCACAGCCACGCCCAGCAGGAACGGCCCACAGAACTCCGCGATGGCCGTCAGCGTCAACGCCTTGCGTGGGCTCATGGCACGCGAGGAGATGATCGTGGCCACGATGTTACTGCTATCGTGCAGCCCGTTCAGGAAGGCGAACACGAGAGCGACCGCCACCAATCCACCCGCCAGGACCTCTATGGACATATCCACCCCAAGACAAGAAAGGAATCATTATGGTGCATCAAACCGCCTCGATCTTCCGGCCGAGGCAAACGAGGACCGGTCAGGCCCCCGCCGTTACCCTGTCGCTCACATCATCGGCCGTCCGAGAGCGCGTTTGAAAATTCACCGGACAGGTCAAAGGCGGAAAAAAGGCGATTCCCGGAGGGACTCCGCCCTCCGGGCCTCCTCACGCAGGAACAACGGGGTTCCTCCGACACGCTCCGAAAGCGGGACCGCCCTTCCGCCTCGATCCGGGGGTCACGCATGATCCTCGGGACCGGGACGGCTTCCGTCCATCCCATGCGGCCCCTCGATCCAGCTCTCGCCATCGGCCCAGACCTCCTTCTTCCAGATGGGCACGATGGCCTTAATCCGCTCGATGGCGTACCGGCAGGCGTCGAACACCTCCGGGCGATGGGGCGCCAACACGGCGATGATCACCGACGCCTCGCCGATCTCCAGCCTTCCCAGCCGATGCTGGATCCCCACCGCCTGGATGGACGGCCAGCGCTCCCGGATCTCCCGCCCGATCTGAGCCAGCATCTCCTCCGCCATGCCCGGATACGCCTCGTACTCCAGGTGATCGACCTGGCGATCCCCTGTGTGATCCCGAACGACCCCGATGAAGACGGCGACCGCCCCGCACGAGGGCAAGGCGATCCGCCGCATTAAGGCGTCCAACGATAGCGGCTCCGTGGTCAACTCGTATACGTCATGGGATCCTGGGGGAGACCCGCCGCTCACCGGAGGGAAGATCGCAACCTCATCTCCATCCTGGAGCCGGACGTCAGGTGAGGCGTATCGGCGATTCACGGCCAGATGCAACCCACGCCAGCCGATCCCGGCCTCCGGATAGGCCCGATCCAACGCGTCGACCAGGTCCCCCAGAGAGGCACCGGCGGCCAGTTCCCATGCCAGGCCGTCCTTCCCAATCCGCTCCCTGAGCGAGGCGAAGAACCGAACGGTGACCCGGATCCTTCTCTCCTCACCATTCATCTTCTGTCCCGGCATGCCAGTCCCCACTCTTCCCTCCCCGCTTCGCCAGCAAACGGATCTCGCCGATCACCATGCCCCGTTCCACGGCTTTCGCCATATCATAAATCGTCAGCGCGGCCGCGCTCACGGCGGTCAACGCCTCCATCTCCACACCGGTCCTTCCCCGACAACGCACGGTGGCCGTGATGACCACCCGGCTCCTCTCCTCATCCAGCGCGAAGTCCAGGCCCACATAGGAGAGCGACAGCGGATGGCAGAGCGGGATCCACTCCGACGTGCGTTTGGCCGCCATGATCCCCGCGATCCGGGCGGTGGCCAACACATCGCCTTTGGGCAGATCCCCCTCGCGGATCAACCGGAGGGTCTCCGGGCGCATCCGCACCTCCCCGCGAGCGATCGCCTCCCGCTCCGTCTCCGGCTTGCCCCCCACATCGACCATGCGAGCCCGACCCTGCTCATCCAAATGCGTGAGTTCGCCCATCAGTAGACCATCTCCCCCCGGACGAACGCCGCCGTGCGAGGATCTCGCGGCGCCTCGAAGAACGCCTCCACCGGAGCCACCTCGATCAGGTGACCGTCCAGCAACAGCCCGGCTCGGTCCGCCAGCCGACGGGCCTGGAAAACGTTGTGCGTCACCAGCACCACCGTCGTCCCCTGCTCCCGATTCACGCCGGCGATGATCTCCTCGATCAAAGCCACGTTCGCCGGATCCAGATTCGCGGTCGGCTCGTCCAGCAGCAACACCTGCGGCCGGATCACCAGCGCACGCCCCAACGCGACCCGCTGCGCCTCCCCGCCGGAGAGGGTCTGCACGGACATGCGCGCCAGGTCGCTCAGGCCTAGACGTTCCAACGTCTCGCTGACCACCGGCTCCAGCGGCTGCCTCCTCAGCCGAAGCCCATAGGCGACATTGTCGTACACGCTGCCCCGAAAGAGCACCGGCCGCTGAAAGACCATCGTGACCTGGCGCCGTGCCGCCAACGGCACCGGGTTGCGCCCGTTGGATACCAGCGATCGGAAGGTGATCGTGCCCCGATCGGGCCGCTCCAGGAAATTCAGGAGACGAAGCAGCGTGCTCTTGCCCGCCCCGCTGGGCCCGACCAGGACGAACAACTCTCCCTGATAGATGTCGAGAGCCGGCACGCGCAGCACCGTGCGGCCCCCGTACCGTTTCTCCAAGCCTTCCAGGCGATAAGCGATCTCTCGCGTCGGGTCAGCGCGACAATCTTGCATTCAGCCGGCCTTGCAATTGCAACATGGTCGCGTTGGCGAGGAAGGACAGCCCCAGCAACACCAGGCTCAGCGCGATCGCCAGGGCGAAGTCCCCCCGCCGGGTCTCCAACACAATCGCCGTGGTCAGCACCCGCGTGCGCCCGGCGACGTTCCCCCCGACCATCATCACGGCGCCTACCTCGGAGATGATCCCCCCAAAGCCGGCGATCACGGACACCACGACCCCCACCCGCGCCTCGCGCAGGATCGTCGCGGTGGCCTGGCGGGTCGTGGCCCCCAACGACAGAGCCTGCAGGCGCACGGCTGGATCCACGCCCATCACGGCCGCCATCGTGAGCCCGGCCACCAACGGCGTGGCGATGATGACCTGGGCCAGGATCATCGCCTGTGGGGTGAACAGCCACCTCAGATCGCCCAGGGGGCCGCTGCGGGACAGCAGCAGATAGACGAACAGGCCGACGACCACCGGCGGCAATCCCATCCCGGTGTAGAGCAACGCGATGATCAACCGGCGACCCGGGAAGTCATAGAGGGCCAGCCAACTCCCCAGCGGGATGCCGATGATCGTGCTGAACAGCAGGGCCACACCGCTGACCCCCAGGGACAGGCGAACGATCTGCAACAGGGTGGGGTCGCCCTGAGCGATCAGGGAAAGCGCCTGTTGAAAACCCCGAGTGATGATCTCCATCCGTTATCCATCCTCGTTCATGGCGGGGAGGCCCGCTCCGGGGTGGCCTGGATTATAGCATGCGGCCCGACGCATGCCAAGACCACCCCACGCGGCGATTCCCCACGTCGCAGAGCGTGTTCGAGGGTGTGGGTGAGGGCCTGAAAATAGAGTTCTTCGGAGGAGCTTCCGCCCTTCCGGAAAAAGCCCTTCTTCTGCCTTCAACCTGCCTGGCCCCGGCCTGGGCCCTTCGGAAAGGGCCGAGAAAGGCAGGTGCAGGCAGGAAAAAAGAGGTTTCCGTGGAGGGGATCTCCCCTCCACACCTCCCCCTGTAGAGCTGGTAGTTGAGGGAGACCCTCAGACACCGTGCCGGTAAACTTTCAGACACGCTCTTAGTGGCTTCGTGGTGTGTTTTTCAGACACACTCCGAGAAACGCCGGCACTTCCGCTATGGGGAGGCCCGGAGGGGCGGAAACCCTCCGGAGAAAGTCCTGCCTCCACCCTCGACCTGCCCGGCCTCGACCCAGATCCTTCGGAAAGGGCCGAGAGCCGGAGTCTCCCCCGGAGCTCACTTGCGATTGCGCCACTCCTCCGAATCGGGGTAGAACAACGGCTGGCCAAAGCGATCGAGGCCGAATTGGGAGATCTTCTCCTGCGTCTCCACGGAGGTCAACCACTCGACGAACTTGACCGCCAGGTCATAGTTGACACCGGGATGCTTCTCCGGATTCACCGGGATCACGCCATAGGGGTTGAACAGACGGGAATCTCCCTCCACCATGATCTCCAGGGACAGCCCGGGCGGGGTATCCTTCCGGGCCAGGTACGTGCCTCGATCCGTCAGGGTATAGGCCTGCATCTCGTTGGCCATCGTCAACACGGCCCCCATGCCCTGGCCTGCGGAGACGTACCAATCCCCCTGCGGCTCGATGGCCGCCTCCTTCCACAGCGCCTTCTCCTTCTTGTGCGTTCCCGAATCATCACCGCGAGACACAAAGGGCGCCTGCGCCTCGGCGATCTTTCGCAAGGCCGCGACCGCGTCCTTCATGCCGCGAACCCCGGCCGGGTCATCCGGCGGTCCCACGATGATGAAGTCGTTGTACATCACGTCCTTGCGAAAGGCGCCGTGTCCTTCGGCCACAAATGCCTCCTCGGCCGAGCGAGCGTGCACCAGGAGCACATCCGCATCGCCGGCCTTCCCCATCTGGAGCGCCTGGCCAGTCCCGACGGCGATGACATCCACCTGGGCCCCGTACCGGGCCTCGAAATCGGGGAGGATAGCGTCCAGGAGGCCGGAGTCCGCTGTGCTGGTGGTGGTGGCCAGCACCAGCCGACTGTCGTGGCGCTCGGGGGATGCCACCGGTGTCGCAGGCGGCACGCACGCCGTGAGGAAGAAGAGACCCATCAGCAAGGTGGACAAGACAATTCGCATGATATCCTCCTTGAATGTCCGACGCTATGCTATACTGAAAATGCGCCCCACAAAGCCTCCCTGCGATAACCCCATCGGGAAAGGGCACACTATCCGGATAGATGGATCAGCAGAGCAAGCGAAGGAGGGATCTATGGCGGCCCAAATCCATTGGCTGGGACATGACGCCTTTCGACTGGAGGGGGAGAAGATCGTCTACATCGATCCATGGAAGCTGCCGAAGGGAGCCCCGCCGGCAGACGTGATCCTGATCACCCATGAACATTATGACCACTGCTCGCCGGACGACGTGGCCAGGATCCGATCGCCGGGGACCGTGGTGGCGGCACCGGGCGCCGCGGCCGCCCAACTTCAGCCCCCGGTCACCATCGTCAAGCCGGGCGACAGGCTGGAGCTGAACGGCGTACCGGTGGAGGTCGTCCCCGCCTACAACATCGGGAAGCCGTTCCACCCGAAGCAGGCGGGACACGTGGGATACATCGTCACCCTGGAAGGCGAGCGCATCTACCACACCGGCGATACCGACCCCATCCCGGAGATGGATGGACTGCAGGTCGACGTGGCCCTGTTGCCGGTGAGCGGCAAGTACGTCATGGACGCCGACCAGGCGGCGGAGCTGGCCGGACGGCTCCGTCCCAAGCTGGCGATCCCCATGCACTATGGTGAGATCGTCGGCTCTGAGGCGGACGCCCGACGCTTCCAGGAACGATGCCCTGTACCCGTGCGGATCCTTCAGCCGGAGCGGTGATCGCGAGAAGGGGCAGGTTTCGACCTGCCCCTTTCCACACCCAACCCGATTTCACGAAACCCGTGAGACTGCTCAGGCGCTCTCGCGCAACTCCCGATCCTGAGGGGCCGGACGATCCGCCTGCGTCAATAACAAGGGAGGCACCTTTCGCAGGATCGTGTCCGCGTTGACGACGCAGCGCACGATCTCAGGGCGTGATGGGATCTCGTACATCACATCCAACAACGCCTCCTCGATGATGGTGCGCAGGCCACGAGCCCCCGTCTTCCGCTTCATCGCCTCCTCCGCCGTGGCCTCCAGGGCGTCCTGGGTGAAGACCAGCTCCACGCCGTCCAGGTTGAACAGGCGCTCGAACTGCTTCACCACGGCGTTCTTGGGCTCCGTGAGGATGGCGATCAGGGCATCCTTATCCAACGGCTCCAGGCTGACGATGACGGGAAGCCGCCCCACGAATTCGGGGATCAGGCCGTACTCCAACAGGTCCTCCGGCGCCACCTGGCGCAGCAACGCGGCCTTGGCCTCCTCCGCGTTCCGGAAGCGCCTCTGACGGCCGAACCCCACCTGCCCCTTCGCGCCGATGCGGCGGGCGACGATCTTGTCCAGCCCTTCAAACGCGCCGCCACAAATGAACAGGATGTTCTGCGTGTTGATCTGGATGAAGTCCTGCTCCGGATGCTTACGTCCCCCTTGCGGCGGGACGTTGGCCACCGTGCCCTCGATGATCTTGAGCAGCGCCTGCTGAACCCCCTCGCCGGAGACGTCGCGAGTGATGGAGGGGTTGTCGCCGGACTTTCGAGCGATCTTGTCGATCTCGTCGATGTAGACGATCCCCATCTCGGCCCGGGCCACGTCCCAATCCGCGGCCTGGAGCAGGCGAAGCAGGATATTCTCCACGTCCTCGCCCACGTACCCGGCCTCGGTCAAGGTGGTCGCATCCGCTATGGTGATGGGCACGTCCAGGATACGCGCCAGCGTCTGCGCCAATAGCGTCTTGCCACACCCGGTGGGCCCCAGGAGCAGGATATTGCTCTTCTGCAGCTCCACATCGGAGTGATTCTGCCCGGAAGCGATCCGTTTGTAATGGTTGTACACCGCGACGGAGAGGACCTTCTTAGCCCGCTCCTGCCCTACCACGTACTCGTCCAGCTTCTCCACGATCTCCTTGGGCTGGAGGATCCGTTCCCAGACCACGGGCTTGGCCCCCAACCGGATACCGTCCTCCTCCAGGATCTCCTGGCACAACACGACGCATTCATCACAGATGAACACGCCCTCTGGGCCGGCGATCAGCCGCTGTACCTCGTCCTCGCTGCGGTAGCAGAAGGAGCAACGTCGCAGAGCTTCGGTGTCTTGTCCGTCCATCCTATCGTTCCTCATCGCCCTCTGCCGCGTCCTGGCCGTCCTCCGATGCGGATTCCGGCGCCTCGCCGACGACATGGTCAATGATGCCATACTCCAGGGCGCCGCGGGCGTCCATGAAGTAATCCCGCTCGAAGTCGCGCTGGATACGCTCCAATGGCTGCCCCGTATGGCGGGCCAGAAGCCGCTGCAACAGGTTCTGCATTCGCATCAACTCGTTCAGCTGGATCTGCACGTCCGGAGCGGAGCCTCGCGCGCCGCCCATGGCGGAATGCATGTGAATCGTGGCGTGGGGCAACGCATACCGCTTCCCCTTGGCGCCCGCGGCCAGGAGCACGGTGCCCATGCTGGCCGTCCACCCCACCGCAAAGGTGGACACCGGCGCGCTGATCATCTGCATCGTATCATAGATCGCGAGGCCCGGGTAGATCTCCCCCCCAGGGGAGTTGATGTACAGCTGGATATCCCGATCCGGATCCTCACGATCGAGGAAAAGCAACTGAGCCACCACCAGGTTCGCGATCTGATCGGTGATGGGGGTACCCAGGAAGATAATACGCTCCTTCAGGAGGAGGGAGTAAATGTCATAAGCGCGCTCCCCCCGTCCGGTCTGCTCAATCACCATCGGTATCAAAGATTCAGGTCTCATGATCGTATCCCTTGACATACAACTCCTCACCTTCTCTTATCCCTTTTGCGCAATGCCATCGGCAGCGCATCGCCCCCGCGCGGCTACTCCGCCGCCTGCTCGGCGGACTCCTCTTCCTCCGCCGAAGGGGCTTCCATCCCCTCCTCCGCCTCCTGCTCAACGGGCTCGTCGGCCTCCGCCGATGGCTGCGCGCTATCCGACTCCTGCGTCTCCGAGGGCTCCTCGGCCCCCTCCTCCGCCGCGTCGGCTTCCGCCGACTCCTGAGCCTCTTCGCCCTCCGCTTCCGGCTCTTCCTCATCCGCCTCGCCCCGGGCGATGGCCAACAGGCGCTGGAGCGTCTTCTGGGTCATCAGGTCGTCGAAGATCATCCGCCGGCCGGCCGCCGTCCGGAAGAGGTGACGCACACCCTCTCGATCTCCCCCCTCCATCGACTGCACGATCCGCTCGATCTCGGCCTCGATCTCCTCCGGCTCTACGGTGATCCCCTCGGCCTCCGCCACGGCCCCCAGGAGCAGATTCCGCACCAGGCGCCGCTCCGCTTGAGGGCGCAGGCTCTCACGGTACTCCTCGCGCGACGTCTGATTCAACTTCAGGTAATCGTCCAGGCTCATGCCGCGCATGCGCAGCTGCCGGTCCTGCTCCTGGAGGATGTCATCGATCTCCCGCTCAAGCAGCACGGGAGGATATTCCACCACCTCGGCGGCCTCGACCAGGGCGTCCAGGACCTTCTCGATATCCTCGGAGCGAGCCTCTATCTCCCGCTCGCGCTTCAGCCCCTCACGAATGCTCCGACGCAGGTCCTCCAACGACTGGAAATCGCCCACGGATGCGGCGAACTCATCGTTGAGCTCAATGGTCTCCCGCTCCTGCACCTTCTTCAGGGTGGCGACGAAATGGGCCTCCTTGCCGGCCCATCGAGACTCCGCGTCCGCGGGATAACGCAGGGTGAACTCACGCGTCTCGCCCGGCTTCATGCCGATGAAGGCCGCGTCGAATCCGGGGATGATCTCCGTGTCCGCGTCCTCCGACGGGATGAAGTCCCAGTCGGTCTGATCGATGAGGGTCTCATCATCCACCGTGCCCTTGATATCCACGGTCAGCAGGTCGCCATACTGGGCAGGGCGATCCACCTCCTGCCATCGCGCTCGTGACTCACGCAACTCCTCGAGGATCTCATCCACCTCTTCGTCGGAGACCTCGATCTCCTCCCGCTCCACGCGGATGGATCGATAGTCACCCAGCTTCACCTCCGGCGGCAGAGGCACGCGCATCCGGATCACCAACGGCTCCAGCTGCAGATCCTCTAGCTCCGCCTGGGCGATGGGCTCCAACTCGGTCTGGGACAAAGCCTCCTGATATGCCTCGTTGACCAGATCCTCCAGGATCTCGTTGTAAATCGCATCCTTGCCCACCATGGAAACCACAACATGATAAGGGGCCTTCCCCTTACGAAAGCCGGGAATGCGAATCTGGCTGGCCAGCCGCCGCGCGCCGCGACGCAAGAACTTCTCCACGCGTTCCGGCTCAACTTCAATCGTCAAAGCGACTTGACAGTTGTCCAGTTGCTCCGTCGAAACTTTCACGTGACGCCTCTTACTCCTTTTCAAGGTTTGCCGACAATCTCTACCTGGAAGGAAAGACCTCCTGGGCAGCCCATATCTCGCCAGCGCAGACGATTATAGCACATCTCATCCCAATGTGCTAACCCTAGCAAACTATTTTCCACGCCCCAAACGTACCAAAAAGGGCTTCAAACCGCGCGACACACCCCCCTCGTGCCGCTCACTGGCGACCAAATTCGCGGGCCAGCTGGCTGTTGCTGATGTGGATCATGGTGGGCCGCCCATGCGGACAGGTCCGCGGCGCCCGGCAGGCCTCCAACCGGCGGACCATCTCCTGCATCTCCGCCATCGAGAGGATCTGCCCCGCCTTGACCGCCGCTCGCTTGCAGATCAGACGCACCAACGCCTCCTCCCTCGCCTGGTCCACCCGATTCCGCTCCTCCTCCAGGGAGCCCAGCAGGTCCTCCAGCGCCTCTCGGGGATCCCCGCGGCTTAGAATGGAAGGGACGGAGCGTAACAGGAAAGTGTCCGGGCCAAAGGGCTCCAGCTCAAACCCCAAACGGGCCAGTTCATCCCGTTCGGCCTCCGCCACGGCCGCCAGAGTCGGCGGGAGGGTGATCGGTATCGGCTCCAACAACCCCTGGCGCGGCACATCGCCGCTGGCCTGCTGGGCCATCATCTGCTCGTACAGGATGCGCTCGTGAGCCGCGTGCTGGTCGATCAGGTACACCCCCTCCGGCCCCTCCGCGATGATGTAGCTGGCGCCCACCTGCCCCACCACGCGCAGCGCGGGGAGCGCCTCTCCGCCTCCTGCGCCGGTCGTCACCGGCTGGGAGGACTCGGGCATGCGCCCATCGGAGGAAGCGCGCGGCAGATCCAACTCCCCCTGAACGGGAGCCCCCCGGCGCTGACCCGCCTGAAGCAGCGTCTGACGCCGCTCGGCCCAGCCCGACGCGCTGGGCTCCAGCCGGCTGACGGTGGGCACCTCGGCATGAGAGACCAACGCGCTGCGCACCGCCCGCTCCACGGCCCGGAAAGCCGCCCGGGCATCCCGGAAACGCACCTCCGCCTTGGTCGGATGGACGTTCACATCCACCATCTCCGCGGGCATCTCCAGGAAGACCACGGCGATCGGGAACCGCCCCTGTGGCAACAGGGTGTGATAGGCCTGGATGATGGCATAGCTCAGGCTGCTATCGCGGATCCAGCGGCTGTTGAGGAAGAGGGTCAGATAGGACCGGTTCGCACGGTGCAGGCTCGGCTGTGAGACGTAGCCGTGGACCCGGATGCCGTGATACTCCTGCGGCTCTATGGGGATCATCTCCCGGGCGACGTCCATGCCGTAGATCTTGAGCAGCACCTCACGACGATCGCCGGATCCGGTGGTCTGAAACGCCAGCCGTCCATCGTTTACCAGGCTGAAGCGTCGATCGGGGAAGGCCAGTGCGTAGCGGCTGACCACATTCTGAATGTGCGCCGCCTCGGTGGCCGGGCGACGCAGAAATTTCAACCGGGCCGGCGTATTGAAGAAGAGATGCTCGACCACGACGGTGGTCCCCGGAGGGGCCCCGCGCCGCTCCTGTCCCACCATAACGCCGCCCTCAAGGCGGATCTGGACCCCCGTCGTCTCATCGACGTGGCGCGTGAGCATGGTGACGTGCGCGACCGCGGCGATGGAGGCCAGCGCCTCCCCCCGGAAGCCCAACGTCTCGATATGGTCGAGGTCCTCCGCCGTGCGCAGCTTGCTGGTCGCGTGGCGGGTGAAGGCCAGCGGCACCTCAGCGGCCGGGATGCCGTGTCCATCGTCCACGACGCGGATCAGCCGGCGGCCGCCCTCCGCGATCTCCACGCGCACCTCTCGGGCGCCCGCGTCCAGGCTGTTCTCGACCAGCTCCTTGACCACGGAAGCCGGTCGTTCGACCACCTCGCCGGCCGCGATCTTGTCCGCGACCTCCGGCGGCAACAGATGAATGGGCATAGAGGCTCACCGCTCCGTTCTCGTTGGAGGCATTGTACCACAGCCGGTCGGCGGCACAAAGGTCCCATTGGGTAGGATGGCGGGTCCAAAACGGGTGGCAACCTCCAAAGTCCCCCCGCAACAACTTTCACCGAGTAAAGAAAGAAAAAAACCGGCCGACCTCTCGGCCGGCCGGTCCTCAAAAGTGACCACACGCCTATCGCAGGGCCTTTAGAGCCTTCGCGTAATTCTCCGCCACCGCTTCCCAATTCACCACATTCCACCAATTGTTCACATACTCAGGTCGACGATTCTGATACTTCAAGTAGTAAGCATGCTCCCACACATCCAGCCCCAGGAGCGGCGTGTGGCCATCCATGTATGGGCTGTCCTGGTTGGCCGTGGAGTACACGACCAGCTTCCCAAAGGCGGTGAGCGCCAGCCAGGCCCAGCCGCTGCCGAAGCGGGTGGCCGCGGCCTTGGCAAACCGCTCTCGGAAGGCGTCAAAGGATCCAAAGGCCTGCTCGATCGCGGCGGCCAGCTCGCCGCTAGGCACGCCGCCGCCGTCAGGTGCCATCACCGCCCAGAAGAGGGAGTGATTGGCATGCCCGCCGCCGTTGTTGCGCACCGCCGTGCGGATATCTTCGGGCACGCTGTGGATATTCCGCAGCAAGACCTCCAGAGATACCGACTGCAGATCAGGATACTTCTCCAATGCGGCGTTCAGATTGTTGACATAGCCTGCGTGATGCTTCGTGTGATGAATCTCCATCGTGCGGGCATCAATGTGAGGTTCCAGCGCGTCGTACGCGTACGGAAGCGTCGGGAGTTCGTGAGCCATCGGGTCTACCTCCATAGAGATTGGGATGCTACTGCCGACCTATCGCCGCCCCCTCTTGGGCGCATCAGCCAGCCTTTATCAACTTATCAGCTTGTAAATTATACAGCCCTGGCCCACGTTTGTCAAATTTACAAATCTACATGTTTATTTACAGGGACCGCTCTGGGATGGCTCGGAGGGGCTACCGCCGCCCCTCCGAAGAAATCTACTTTCAGCCCCTCACCTGCCCCGCGGGGCCGGAGGCTACCGCCAAAGCCCCAACCAGGTAGGGAAAAGGCGAGGAAAAGCGTTTTCCTGCGGAGGGGCTTCCCCCCCGCGCCTCCCCTTTCGGGTGCGACCGCCCGTGGAGGGAAAAAGCGACAGGCGAGGGCCTCGCCCACGCTGTTAGCTGTTAAGTTGATGCGAATGGGGTCGGCTGGGGGCTCACCGTTGGGGGGAGGCACAGGGGAAATGCGACATGGACTAGGAGGATCCCCGCGCGGGCACGTCAGGGCGGCCAGCTCTGGGAACGCCCTGCTGTCCGTCGGGTCCGCTCGTATTCGGGGCGCGTTGGGCCCCTATCCGCTGGCCTGCCAGATCCCCTCAACCAGCTTGATCACGGAGAGGCAGGAGCGGCATTGGGCCTCGTCCTCGGCGGTACGCTTGGCGTAGTGACCGCACGAGGGACACGTGATGGCCACGCGCTGCGCGGCCTGACGCATCAGCAGATGCAGCACGGACTCTTCATCCGGCAGATCCATCTCCTCTCGCAGCAACTCGATCAATTCCTTCTCTTCCGGCGAAAGGGAGACGGACAAGGAGTTTGACTCGCTCATCCTGGCACCTCGCCAACCTGCAATTCGGGCGGAAAACCTCGCCCGGGCGGCGTTGCACCCACGGTTGGGTGCAAACGGAACAGGGCGTTCACACCGATACCCGCGATGCTACCTCGCCTACATCGTACCCGAGGAATACCCCCGAGCGCAAATCGGGGTTCGGCCGCAAAGCGCGCAGGCTTCCTCGCCGCACAGATGGATGATGACTTGCCATCTCGGGGCCACGTGTTATCATGTACGTGGCCGCTTGCCCCCCGCAAGGGCCAATACCGATACTAACTGCCGGATACCTTTGCGCAGACGACGAGATCGGTTGAATCGTCCTATGGCCAGTATCCGCATCTAAGAGGGAGTCTGAAAGCCGTCGGCGAGATAGCTGTGGGCATTCCTTAGCTACGCGCTCCCCAGGGGGAGTGTGGAGGGGATCCTCCCTCCATACAATCTGCGCTTTCCTGACCTGCACCTGCCTTTCTCAACCCTTTCCGCAGGGATCCGGGTCGAGGCCGGGCGGGTCAGAGAAGGAAACGAGGGCTCTTCCGGAGAGACTTCGCCCCTCCAGGCCTCCCCACGGCAAGAGCGACGGGGTTTCTCAGACACGCTCTAAGACCTGAAGATTCCAGGAGGCATCATCATGCAGCCGCCTTTCCCGCCCGTGATCACCATCGGCCCGATCACGATCCACTGGTATGGGATCCTCATCGTCACCGGCGCCGTGTTGGCCACCATCGTCGCCTCCGCGGAGGCCCGCCGCCGCGGCGAGGATCCGGAGCGCGCCTGGGATGTCCTGGTCTGGTGTCTGCTTCTGGGCATCCTGGGGGCCCGACTGTATCACGTGTTCTCACGCCCGGCGGGCGGCTTCGTCGGCTGGGACTACTACCGGGAGCACCCCATTGACATCATCGCCTTCTGGAAGGGCGGCTTCCGGGGGCTGGGCATCTACGGCGGCGTGATCGGCGGCGTGCTGGCCATCTACATCTACACCTGGCGCCACAAACTCTCCTTCTGGCGCTGGCTGGACATCGTGTCGCCGGGTGTCCTGCTAGCCCAGGCCATCGGCCGTTGGGGCAACTTCATGAATCAGGAGCTGTATGGCCCGCCCATGAAGAACCCCATGCCGTGGGGATTGAAGATCGACGCGCTCCACCGATTCGGCGAGTACACCGACCTGCAAAAATATCCGGTGGAGACGACCCGCTTTCACCCGACGTTCCTGTACGAATCCACGTGGAACGTGATCGGCTTCGCGCTCCTTCTGTGGATCGGGCGACGCTTCGCCCACCGGCTGCGGGACGGCGACATCTTCTTCCTCTACATGATCTGGTATCCGCTGGGCCGGTTCTGGGTGGAGATGTTACGGCCGGACGCGTGGACGATCGGCGGCCTGCCCACCGCACAGTGGATCGCGCTGATCGCGATCGCCGTCGCCATCATCGCGCTGTACATCAATCACAAGCGTCCCCTCCCCGCCTCACCTGCGGAGGCGGCCGACACGGGCGATGAGGCTGGCCCGCAGAATCAGGCGTAGACGCCCTCGCCGACGTCTACAGCCGCCCGGAACGCAGGATGGCCCACATCAGCCAGGCGCCACCCAGCGTGCCCAGGGCCAGCCCGATCAGCCCGAGCACGGATACATCCCCCCAGGTCGGCCCCACACCGAACCCCAACAGGATGCCCGCCGAGAGCAGCGTCCCGGCGATCACCATCGCGGCCGCCAGCCGGTTGACCAACCGGCTGATCTGTGGCAAATTTCGGTCAAAATCGCCCTGCTCGATGACGACGGGCAACTGTCCCCCCTCCAGGCGCTGCAGCAGCACCTGCAGGCGCGTGGGCAACTGGTCCAGGATCCGGGCGGTGATGATGGCATTCCGCCGTATCTCCCGGGTCAGCCGGTCCAGGGAGAACCGCTCCCGGCGCAGCTCGGCGGCCACAGGCTGGGCGATCTCCATCACGCTCAGGTCGGGATCGAGCTGCCTGACGACCCCTTCCAGGGTCATCAGGGTGCGCACCAGTTGGCCCAGCTCCGCCGGTACCTGCACGCCGTACTTTACGGCCAGCGCCAGCACCTGCTGCAGCATCTGTCCTACGGAGACCTGGCTCAGGGGGATCTCGTAATACTGACGTATCAGCCGTTGCAGATCGCGTTGGAGCGCCCGCTGCGGCACGGGGCGGGTCAGGATGCCCAGGTCCTGCAAGGCCAACGACATCCCGACCGGATCGTGATCCACGATCCCGAGCACCAGGGCGATCAGCGCATCCCGCAGGGGCTCGTCCAGGAAGCCCACCAGGCCGAAATCCATCAGCACCAGACGGCCGTCGGGCGTGACCAGGAGGTTCCCGGGGTGAGGGTCCGCATGATACACGCCATCGCGTAGCGCCTGTCGCACCATGGCGCGAGCCAGGACCAGCGCCAGACGGCGACGCTCCTCGGGCTCCGGGCACCGGGCGATCACGTCGGACAGGCGCTCCCCTTCGATGTATTCCAGGGTGAGCACGCGCGGCGTGGTATACGCCCAGTACACCATAGGCACGAGGACGTCGGGATCGTCGGCCAGGGCCTCCCGCACATGGTCCGCATGGCGGCCCTCGATGGTATAATCGAGCTGCTCACGCATCTCCCGGGCCAGGTGGTCGACCAGCTCGGTGAACGAGTACACCTTGCCCCAGGCCGTGCGCCCTTCAGCCAGGCGGGCGATCTCGGCCAGCACCGCCAGGTCGCCCTCGACCTCCGCCGCGAGGCCGGGGCGCTGGACCTTGACGACGACCTGCGTGCCATCGGGCAGCTCGGCCCGATGTACCTGCCCCACGGAGGCCGCGGCGATGGGCTCCGGGTCGAAGCGGGGGAAGAGCGCCTCCAACGGGGCCCCCAGTTCGCTTTCGATCTGGGCCCGGACCTGGTCCATGGGGAAGGGAGGAACGCTATCCTGCAGGCGGGACAGCTCCTCCACCCAGTCGGGGGGCAGGATATCCGCCCGAGTGCTCAGGAGCTGCCCCAGTTTGATGAACGTGGGGCCCAGGTCCTCCAGGGTCGCACGCACACGTGCGGGGATCGTCTCCGGCACCGGCTCAGTCGGCCGGATGCGCTGCGGCAACGGCAGCCCGATCTGGGTGGCCATGTATCCCAGACCGTGCCGCAGCAACACCTCGGCGATCTGCTGCATACGCTGGAGCCGCCGCCGCGGTTGGGTCAGCGGAAATGGCACGGCGTCACCTCCCACGCGGGGGGATGCCTCATTGTAACACTGGACGGAACGGCGGGTCAACGAAGTGGCCATACATCCTTTCCGTATGGAGATATCTCAGCGTGCCCTCCGGACATCTGATCCTGGTCGTATCACCTTCATGAGGAGGACCAAGCGCTTATGTTTGAGCCAGTCTCGTCTTCCGTGAGCTTTCCCGAGCTGGAGGAGAAGATCCTCGCCCTCTGGCGGGAACAGAACGCGTTCCACAAGAGCGTGGAGCAACGGCGGAACGGGCCCCGCTACGTGTTCTATGAGGGGCCGCCCACCGCGAACGGCCGCCCCGGCGCTCATCACGTCCTCGCTCGCGTGTTCAAGGACCTGTTCCCGCGCTACAAGACCATGCGCGGCTACTACGTCCTGCGCAAGGGCGGATGGGATACCCACGGGCTCCCGGTCGAGCTGGAGGTGGAGCGAGAGCTGGGCCTGACCAGCAAGAAGGCCATCGAGGATTACGGCATCGAGCGATTCAACCAGCGATGTCGGGAGTCGGTCTTCCGCTACGTTGAGGACTGGGAACGGATGACCGAGCGCATCGGCTTCTGGATCGACATGGAGCACGCCTACGTCACCCTCCATAACGAGTACATCGAGTCGCTGTGGTGGATCCTGAAGCAGTTCTGGGAGCGCGATCTCATCTACCAGGGTTACAAGGTGGTGCCCTATTGCCCCCGCTGCGGGACCCCGCTCAGCAGCCATGAGCTGGCGCTGGGATACAAGGAGGGCACCCAGGATCCCTCCATTTACGTGAAGTTCCCCCTGAAGGACCGCCCGGGGACCTACTTCCTGGTATGGACGACCACGCCCTGGACCCTGCCCGGCAATGTGGCCCTGGCCGTCGGCCCGGACATCGCTTACGTGGAAGTGGAGCACGAGACCGAGGAGGGACAGAAGGAGCGCCTTATCCTGGCCGAGGCTCGGCTGGACGTATTGGACGGCGCATATCAGATCGTCCGCCGCATGAAGGGCAAGGCGCTGCTGGGCAAGCACTACCAGCCGCTGTATACCTTCCTGCCGGTAGAGGGGATGGACTACGCCTACGTGGTCGAGGGCGACTTCGTCAGCACGGAGGAGGGGACCGGCATCGTCCACATCGCTCCGGCGTTTGGGGCCGACGACATGGAGGTGGCCCAGGAATATGGGCTGCCCATCCTGCAAACGGTCGATCTCTCCGGCCGCTTCATCGACGCCGTCAGCCCCTGGCGAGGGCTGTTCGTGAAGGACGCCGATCCGCTCATCATCGAGGAGCTGAGGGCGCGCGGCCTCCTCTACAAGAGCGGCATCTACGAGCACACGTACCCCTTCTGCTGGCGCTGCGACACGCCGCTGTTGTACTACGCCAAGGCCACGTGGTACATCGCCACCAGTCGCCACAAAGACCGGCTGATCGCCAACAACCGCCAGATCAACTGGTATCCGGAGCACATCAAGGAGGGGCGGTTCGGCAACTGGCTGGAGAACAACGTGGACTGGGCACTGGGCCGCGATCGCTACTGGGGCACGCCGTTGCCGTTCTGGATCTGCGATCGCTGCGGGCACCAGGAGTGCATCGGCTCCGTGGCGGAACTCTCCGAGCGCTCGGGCATCTCCCTGCGCCTGCTGCGGCCGGGCGAGTCGGGCGGCATCGCCCCGCCCGGCGAGCCACAACCCATCGACCTGCATCGGCCGTACGTGGACGCGATCACCTGGCGCTGCCCCCGATGCGGGGATGGCACCATGCGGCGGGTTCAGGAGGTGGCCGACTGCTGGTTCGACTCCGGCTCCATGCCTGTGGCCCAATGGCATTACCCCTTCGAGAACCAGGAGATCTTCACCGAGCAATTCCCGGCCGACTTCATCTGCGAGGCGGTGGACCAGACGCGCGGCTGGTTCTACACGCTCCACGCCGTGTCCACCCTCCTGTTCGACCAGCCGTGCTATCGCAATGTCGTCTGCCTGGGCCTCATCCTGGATGAGAAGGGGCAGAAGATGAGCAAGTCCCGCGGCAACGTAGTCGATCCGTGGGATGTGCTCAAGGCGCACGGCGCCGACGCGCTGCGCTGGTACCTGTACACGGCCACCCCGCCCGGCAACTCCCGCCGCTTCAGCGTGGCCCTGGTGGGCGAGGTGGTGCGCAAGTTCCTGCTCACGCTGTGGAACACGTACAGCTTCTTCGTCAACTACGCCAACATCGATGGCTGGGAGCCCGGGGATGAGCCGCCCGCCATCGATGCGCTCCAGCCGCTGGATCGGTGGATCCTCTCCGAGCTGAACGCGCTGGTGGCCCACGTAACGGAGCGCCTGGACCGATATGACGTGACGAGCGCCGCTCGCGCCATCAACGCCTTCGTGGATGATCTCTCCAACTGGTACGTGCGACGCTCACGGCGCCGCTTCTGGAGCCGCGCCGGCGAGAGCCCGCAGAGCGACGAGGCCAAGAACGCGGCGTACCACACGCTCTACACCTGCCTGGTGACCCTCAGCCACCTGCTGGCGCCCTTCACCCCCTTCATCGCCGAGGCGATCTACCAGAACCTGGTCCGCAGGGTCCGCGCGGATGCCCCCGAGAGCGTGCATCTGGCGGATTGGCCGGAGGCCGACGTGGCGCTGATCGATGAGCAGTTGATGGCGGACGTGCGGCTGGCGCAGCGCCTGGCCAGCCTGGGACACGCGGCGCGCCAAGCATCAAGGTACGCCAGCCGCTGGCCGAGGCGGTGGTCCGGCTGCGCAGCCCGGAGGAGCGCGCCGCGCTGGAACGGATCGCCGATCAGCTCGTGGAGGAGTTGAACGTGAAGGAGCTGCGCGTGGCGGATCGGGCGGAGGATCTGGTGGAGGTCAAGATCCACCCCCTGCCCGCGCAACTGGGCCCGAAGTACGGCTCCCTCCTTCCACGGCTGCGCGCCGCGATCGAGCAGATGGATCCGGTGGAGCTGGCGGAGCGGGTACAGGCCGGACAGCCGTTCACCGTGCAGGTGGGAGCGGAGACGATCGAGGTGCAGCCGGATGAGGTGGAGGTGCGCACCCGGCCGCGGCCTCCCTACAGCGTGGCGGAGGAGGCGGGCTATATGGTAGCGGTCAACACCGAGCTCACGCCCGAGCTGGAGGCCGAAGGGGACGCCCGCGAGCTGGTGCGGCGGATCCAGGACCTGCGCAAGCAGGCGGGCCTGGAGCTCTCCGATCGCATCATCACCTACGTGCAGGGGAGCGATCGGCTCGCCCGCGCGCTGGCCCGGTTCGGCGATTACGTAGCCGGAGAGACGCTCTCCGTCCGCCTGGAGCCCGGCCCACCGCCGCCTACCGCCTTCCAGGACAGCTTCTCGCTGCGTGGCGAACGGGTGACCATCGGCATCGAGCGCGCCTGAGTGAATTCCAAATTGCAGCACCCGTCCAGAAAACTCTATAGTCTTTGGCGATTCGGGCGAGTTGAGGTAAAATGGCGCGCGGTGTCTGGGGCACCAGGAGCCAGGCCGAGGAGATGAGGATCATGCCACGCGATGAAGAGCGACTGAGAAGGATGCTGGTAGCCGAGCGAGATCGTCTAAGGGCTGAACTCTCCCACTATGAGATGGCCGCGCGTCGAAATCTGGGGCTGGGCAACCATATGGCCGACGACGGGACGGAGGCGTTTGATCAGGCCGCCAGCCTGACATTGCACCGGAATCAACAACGCATCCTGGAGGAGGTGGAGCGAGCCCTCCACAAGCTCGACGAGGGCACCTACGGCCGATGCGAGCGCTGTGGGCAAGAGATCGACTTCGCCCGGCTGAAGGCGATCCCCTACGCGATGTACTGCATCGATTGCCAGAGCCGCGTGGAGATGTGACCCGGGCGACATCTCGCGCCGTGTCTGACACGACGGCGTGTCGCGTCGCCCTTCGGCGGCCCTCGCGGGCAACAGGATGCAGTTCTGATCACACATTGGATCCCTCACATCGAGGATACGCGGATGTCGATTCGAGATAAACTGGGCGGATGGACCATCCCCGCCATCGCGGCGGTGATCCTCGCCCTAGATCAGCTCAGCAAGGCATGGGTGCTGAGCCATCTGGGGAGGAACGAGTACTGGAATCCCATCCCCGCCCTATCCCGGTTTCTGACCATCACCCATGTGACCAACACCGGCGCTGCCTTCGGGCTCCTGAGAGACCAGGGCAGCCTGTTTATCATCATCGCCGCCGTCGTTTCGGTGGCCATCATCGTCTATAGCCGCTACCTGCCCCAGGGCCAGTTCTGGGTCCGCTTCAGCCTGGGGCTCCAACTGGGTGGCGCGCTGGGGAATCTGATCGATCGGGTACGGTTCGGGCACGTCACGGATTTCATCACCATCGGCATCGATGACCTGACGTGGCCCACGTTCAACATCGCCGACAGCGCCATCGTGGTCGGCGTCATCCTCCTGGCCTTCATCGTCTTCACGGAGAAGGAGGAGGCCGAGCCGGAGGCCACCGAGCTTCATCAGGCACGTGGGGAGAGTTCGTCCTCCTCATAAACCCGGTCGCTCATACCGGCACGCGATGACATCGGAGAGCCGGGCTCTTGGGCCTGGCTCTTTTCTATTCGCTCACACTTCCTGGTGGTCTCCTGTCTAGTGTTGGTGAGCCCACGGGAGACCATTTTGTGAGCAGCGCTGCATGAATGACGCCTCCTGTGGGCTGTTTCCCAGGCGGGGAATTGATCTGCCGTCACCTACCTGTGGGCAGAGGCGATTCATGAATCGCCCCTGCCCCGGCAACACCCATGAGGGCGGCTACCCACTTCCCATGGACCTCGCATGCAGCCGCATGGGAACATGCGCCTGCACCCCAAGCCCCCACCAGGTAGGGCCTTTTCAAAGTCCAACGTCCATATTGGCATACATGGCGCCTGCAGGGACGAGGCAAGGTGTCGTGTCTGTATACGCATCTTCTTTTCCCCCAGCACACGACGTGGCCAGACGTACCCCCCTGCTATCCCCCCTCCCCAATCCGCTTCGCTAGGAAGGGGGCTCGGGAGAAGGGGGTTTGGGGGATGAGGGCCGTTTTCCCGCGGTCGATGATCAGGGGAATCTCTTGCATCGGGCGACACGCGGGGTGTTCCTACCACCCCGATTTCCATCACTGACTTTGAAAAAGCCCTGCCCACCAGGACGCATTGGACGTTTGCTGGCACCCCGGTTAAAATGAGCCTTCGCGCCATACACTTCGCGCGGGGGGAGCGATGCGTCCCTATGTAGAGCTTGCCAAGCGGTCGTTTCAGAAGCATCTGGCCTATCGGGCGGCCAATATCGCGGGCATCCTCACCAACGGCTTCTTCGGGATGATCTACGTCTTCATCTACATGGCACTCCTGCGCGAACGAGGTCAGTTGGGAGGCTTCGACGCGCACGACGCGGCGACCTATGTGGTCATCAGCCAATCGCTGCTGATGGCGATGTCGGCGTTCGGCAACCGGGAGCTCTCCGATTCCATCGTGCGCGGGGACGTGGTAACCGATCTCAGCCGCCCGATCGACTTCTACGCGCTCTGGGCCGCGATCGACCTGGGCCGGGCGATGTACTACCTGATCTTTCGGGGGATCCCCACGTTCGCCATCGGCTGGGTGCTGTTCCGGGTGCAGATCCCCCGACATGTCGACACCTGGCTCTGGTTCCTGATCAGCATCCTGGCGGGTATGGCGGTCAGCTTCTCCTTCCGCTTCATCACCAACAGCCTGGCTCTGTGGACCACCGACGCACGCGGCATCCAATACCTGACCAACACGTTCGTCCTGTTCTTCGCCGGCTTCGTCATCCCGCTCAACTTCCTGCCCGCTCCCTTGCAAACCGTCGTCCATCTGCTCCCCTTCCGCTCCATGGCCTACCTGCCCATCAGCATCTATCTGGGCAAGACCAGCGGCGGGGCGCTGATCCGGGCGCTGGCGATGGAGGCGGCATGGCTGGTGGTGCTGGTGCTGCTGGGACGCCTCATGCTGCGCCGGATGTTCCGGCGCCTGACCATCCACGGAGGATAACGGTGCGGGAATATGTGCGGCTTTACCCCCAACTGATCGGCGCGCAGATCCGGGCCCAGATGCAATACCGGGCCTCCTTCCTCGCGGAGCTGCTGGGAAATTTCCTGATCACCAGCCTGGACTTCGTCACCCTGGCGATCCTGCTCACCCAATTCCAGGCGATCGGCGGCTGGACGCTGCCCGAGGTCGCCCTGCTGTATGGGACCTCCACCGTCTCCTTCTCTCTGGCGGAGATCCTGGGAGGCATCCTGGACGACTTCGACCGCTGGATCATACGCGGCGAGTTCGATCGACTCCTGATCCGGCCGCTGGGCATGATGTTCCAGGTCATGACCGGCGCGTTCGCGCTGCGCCGCCTGGGCCGGCTCACCCAGGGGGTCGCGGCGCTGATCCTGGCCCTTTGGTGGCTACACCCGAACTGGCAGATCGAGCGCTGGGCCTTCCTGGGGGTGACGCTGATCAGCGGTTTCCTCTTCTTCATGGCCATCTTCATCGCGGGCGCGACCACGTCCTTCTGGACGCCGCAGACGGCCGAGCTGGCGAACATCTTCACCTACGGCGGCAACTTCATGACCAGCTACCCCATGCACATCTACGAGGAGTGGATCCGGAACATCTTCACCTTCCTGCTCCCCATGGCGTTCATCAACTACTATCCCGCCCTGTACCTATTGGGGAAACCCGATCCCTTCGGGCTGCCCGGCTGGGTTCCCTTCCTCTCGCCGCCGATCGCGGGCGGGGTCTTCCTGGCCTCGCTGGCCGTCTGGCGGGTCGGCGTGCGCCATTATCAGAGCACGGGGAGCTGACGAGGAGGCAGAGCATGATCCAGGTCCGAAACCTGCGTAAGGAATTCCGAGTCCACCGCCATCATCGGGGGACGCTGGGGGCGCTGCGTAACCTGTTCACCCGGGATCACCGCATCGTGCGGGCAGTCGATGGGGTCAGCTTCCACATCACGCGCGGCGAGATCGTGGGCTACCTGGGCCCCAACGGCGCCGGGAAATCGACCACCATCAAGATCCTCACAGGCATCCTGGTCCCCACGGCCGGGGAGGTGGTGGTGGACGGGCGCGTGCCTTGGCGGCAACGGATCGAACACGTCCGGCGCATCGGCGTGGTGTTCGGCCAGCGCACGAACCTGTGGTGGGACCTGCCGGTGATCGAGTCGCTAGAGCTGCTGCGCCACATCTATCGCGTCCCGCCGGACCGATATCGCCGCAATCTGAGCGCCTTCGACGATATGCTGGAGCTGGGGCCGTTCCTGGACACGCCCGTGCGCAGCCTCAGCCTGGGCCAGCGCATGCGGGCCGACCTGGCGGCCGCGCTCCTGCACGATCCGCCGCTGCTCTTCCTGGACGAGCCGACCATCGGGCTGGATGTGGTGGCCAAGGAGCGCATCCGACGATTCATCCGGACGATCAACCAAGAGCGAGATACCACGGTGATCCTGACCACCCACGACCTGAACGATGTAGAGAAGCTATGCGAACGGGTGATCATGATCGACCACGGCCGCCTGGTGTTCGACGGAGCCCTGTCCGAGCTGCGGGAGCGGTTCGGGGGTGGGCGCGTCCTGGTGGTGGACTTCGCGGAGGCGCCCGCTCGCGTCGCGCTCCCGGATGCCCAGGTCATCCGGCGAGAGGCCAACCGGGTGTGGCTGCGGGTGCATCGCGGCGACGGCCATATGGCCGATCTCGTGCGGGAGCTCTTCCGCCGCTATCGCGTGCGGGATCTCTCGGTACAGGAGCCCGCCATCGAGGATGTGGTGCGGCAGATCTACGAGGGCCAAATCTCCTGGGAAAATCCCCACCCGCTTTTTGCTGGAAGGGCACGAGCAGATTGACAAACCTATGCCATATGTGGTATTTTAAACATGTCTACTCGGTACAGTTCTTGGCAGTCTCTCGCCCCCTCGCCTCGGTCGGGAGACTGAGGCGAATCTACGAGGGCGTATTTTCATAACGATCATCCTTACGCCAGTGAGAGTTGCCTCACGTCTCAGGCTGGCCTCTTCGGACAGCACCCGCCAGGGCTGATGTCCTAGAATACGAGTCGATGGCACGAAATTTGGACAAAAAACGGTTTCGCTTGACATGGGTGGAAACCCTTCGCTCCCTTATTGATATCGCAAGGACACGTTCTCTCCTCCTTCTCTTGCTGGCATTCTGGGTGCTGAGTTCCAGCGCGTGTGGCAGCGCCCTGGAACGTTCCACACCCGCCGACGCCTCATCCCTCACAGGCGCCTCCTCCCAATACGGCGAATGGGCCATGGAGGGCTACAGCCCCCAGCGCGATCGGGCGACCGTGGACGATGTGCAGCCGCCGTTGAAGTTGCAACGCAAGCTGAGCATCGCGGGCGAAACGCAGCAAGCCAGCCCGGTCGGGGTAGCTCACGGACTGCTGTTCGTGGAGGGCCAGCGCAAGCTGCACGCGATCGCCTTGGACAGCGGGACGGAGCAATGGTACTTCGATCTGCCGGGATCCTTCCTGTCGCCGGCCATCTCCGGCGATCGCGTGTTCGTGCGAGCCGAATCGGGCAAGACCGGATATGTGCTGGCCCTGGCGGTGGAGTCCGGGGCAAAGCTGTGGCAGTTCAAGTTCCCGCGCGTGGGCAGCAGCTATGACAACTTCGGCGGCCACGTGACCTCTCCCGTGGTGGTGGACGGGGTCGTGCTGGTCGGCGCCTCCCGATCCCTATACGCCCTGGACGCGAGCACGGGCGAGCGGAAATGGGTGTTCGGGCTCAAAGGGCCCATCGCCTCGTCGGCCACGGTGGCTGACGACACCGTGTACTTCGCCGATTTCACACGCCTGTACGCCGTCGATCTCGCCACGGGCGAGGAGCGCTGGAGCTACGAGCACGGAACGGTGACCCTCTTCTTCGCCCCCGTGATCGCCGGCGACATGGTCCTCATCACCAGCTACGACACCGCTTACGCTCTGGACCGCCGCACTGGCGCGGTGCTGTGGACGCAGACGATCCAGGATGAGAACATCGTACCCTGCGCGGCAGCAGGGGAGTATGTGTACGTCAAGTCCGTGAATCGCCTGATCGCCCTGGACCGCACCACCGGAGCGATCGCGTGGTCGTACGAGCAGGGGGACTTCGTCTCTCTGCCCGCGGTGGCCGGGCAGCAGATCTACGTGGTCACCCGCGCCGGGGGAACGGGGCATCTGCGAGCGCTCCGGGCTTCGGACGGACAGGAGATCTGGCGATCCGAGCAGATCCCGCTGGCCAACGCGGCCCCTGTGGTGGCCGGTGGGAGCGTCTACGTGCGAACCGTCGACGGGAGCGTGCTCGTATATGCGTCCTAGCCGCTCGCCCAGAGGATGCCATCGCCTTACAAACTGAGAGAAGATCAGAACGAGTGCGGCACGTTCTTCTTCGCCCATCCCCGCTTATGTAGAGGCAGCTTCCCTGTCCTCGACTACAGCGTGAACACCTCAGGGTAGCTACCCTCGTAAGCATCTCTTGAAGGAGAAGTGTCCCCCTCCTCCGCGATCGGCTCCAACTCCCAGGGGGGATTCCGTCCTCGGAATCCTGCACTTGTTCAGAAAATCGAAGAATCCAGAAGAGAAAAGGAGTGGGTAATGATCAGGATCCTGCCACAAGGGAAGCTAGCGAGGAGAGAAGCGCTCTGGTTTTATTTCTTCATCGCACCGTGGATCATAGGATTCATCTTATTCACCGGCGGCCCCATCATCGCCTCCCTTTACCTGAGCTTCACCAAATACAATGCGGCCAATCCGCCCCAGTGGATAGGCTTGACCAACTATACCCGCCTGTTCCGTGACCGCATCTTCTACAAATCCTTGCAGGTTTCCGCCTATTACACCTTTCTGAGCGTGCCCATTGGGATCGTCGCCTCGCTGAGCCTGGCTATCCTCCTCAATCAGCGCGTGCCCTTCCTGGGTGTATACCGCACGCTGTATTACCTGCCCTCGGTGATCACCGGCGTGGCGGTCGCGCTGTTGTTCCAATGGCTGTTGAATCCCAGCTTCGGCATCGTGAACTACGTGATCGCCTGGCTCCTGGGCCCCAATGGGGTCATCCCGCTGGGCATCACGGGGCCGAGATGGTTCTTCGACCCGAAATGGGTGATCCCGGCCTACGTGCTGCTGAGCTTGTGGGGGTTAGGGGGACCTATGCTGATCTACCTGGCCGGGCTGCAGGGTGTGCCCACCGCCCTCTATGAGGCGGCCACCATCGACGGGGCCAACGCCTGGCACCGGTTCCGTCACGTCACCCTGCCCATGATCTCCCCGGTCATCCTGTTCACCTTCATCACCGGCATCATCGGCTCCTTCCAGGTCTTCACCCAAGCCTACGTGATCTCCAACGGCAGCGGTGGGCCGGCCTACGCCTCCATGTTCTATGTGCTCTACCTGTATCTGAACGCCTTCCGGCGTTATCGGTTCGGATACGCGGCTGCCCAGGCGTGGATCCTGTTCCTGGTTATCCTGGGCCTGACGATCCTCATGTTCAAGGTTTCCCGGCGAGCTGTGTATTACGAGGCACCTGGGGAAGAGGAAGCGATCTGAAAGCGTAGGATTGAGATCTCGAGCAGGAGTGAACCATGGCAGAGCAAACCCTTCGTCCAGCTGCAGCGAGTGTAGTGCAACGTAAGCCGCGCTTTTTCAAGAGCAAGAGGTTCCAAGAGGAATTCACGCGCGTAGTAGCCACCATTCTGGCCACCGTTGGAGCGCTCTTCATCCTTTTCCCCGTGGCCTGGATGTTCTCCACCTCCCTGAAGACGGAGCTCGAGGCGCTTAAGATGCCTCCCGTCTGGATCCCGGCCAAGCCTCAATGGCGCAATTACTATGACGCACTGACGTTCAATCCGTTCGGGACCTACTTTAAGAACACGGCCATCTACGCCATCTCCGTGATGATCGGAGAGGCCCTGTCCTGCTCCTTCATCGCATATGGCTTCGCCCGGCTCCGCGCTCCCGGCCGCAACGCCCTGTTCCTGTTCGTCCTGAGCACGATGATGGTGCCCTACCAGGTGACTTTGATCCCGCAATATATCCTATTCTCCAAGCTCCGATGGCTCAACTCGTACAAGCCGCTGATCGTGCCCGCCTGGTTCGGAAGCGCCTATCTGATCTTCCTGCTCCGCCAGTTCTACATGACCCTGCCCAAGGAGTACGATGAGGCGGCCATCATCGATGGGGCCACACCGCTAGGGATCTGGTGGCGGATCATCCTGCCGCTCTCGAAGCCGGCGTTGGGCGCCGTTTCCATCATGTCCTTCATCTGGCATTGGAACAACTACCTGGGTCCGCTGGTCTACCTGAACGACAACAGTAAGTTCACCGTATCCCTGGGGCTATCCATGTTTCGCACGCCGTTCGGTGGCACGCCCTGGCATTGGCTGATGGCCGCGTCGCTGGCCGTGATCATGCCTTGCGTGCTGGTGTTCTTCGTCGCCCAGCGATACTTCATTCAGGGCATCGTCATCACCGGCGTGAAGGGATAAGCCTTGCTCTCCCCCATATATCCATCTCGGTATGAAAGGGGGTGATGAAACAGCATACGGTTTAATCCCAGGCCGCCTCCGGCCCCAAGCGTAGGATGCGAGATCCTACCGATTGATCGGTCTGTATGTGTCTCCACAGACACACCCTGTCTCACACAACCAGCAGTAGAAAGGAGAGGATAGATGTCTAACCGACGCATGAGGCTCATGTTCGGCGTCCTGAGCGTAATGCTGATCGCCATCTTCGTGTTCACCGCCTGTGCCGGAGGCGGCGCGCCCGCGCCGGCGGCGGAGGAGAAGCCGGCCGCCGAAAAGCCTGCGGAGGAAAAGCCTGCGGAGAAGCG
>JAADGJ010000055.1 GCA_013152435.1 Chloroflexota bacterium
GTTCCACTATCTGCTCCTGTTGATCGGCGGGCTCGTAGTGGGTGCAGGGCTCCTCGTCGCCAGCATCCTGGCCGGGCTGCCCTCACCCGAACGGCTGGCCGAGAGTCAGATCGCGCCCAGCACCCTCATCCTCGATCGCCACGGGCGATTGCTGTACGAGGTTATCGATCCACAGGGGGGGAAGCACACCCCTGTCCCGCTCTCCGCCATCCCGCAGGCCTGCCGCCAGGCGGTCATCGCCACCGAGGACAGCCGCTTCTACCAGCACCCGGGCTTCGACCTGCGAGCCATCGCCCGGGCGGCGTGGCAGGACCTGCGAGAGCGGCGCATCGTCAGCGGCGGCAGCACCATCACCCAACAGGTGGTGCGCAACCTGCTGCTCTCCCCCTCCGAGCGACAACGACGCACCCTCACACGCAAGCTACGTGAGGCCTGGCTGGCCTGGCGGCTCACCCGCCGCTACAGCAAGGACGAGATCCTGGCCATCTACCTGAATCAGAGCTACTTCGGGCACTTCGCCCATGGCATCGAGGCGGCCGCCCAGGCCTATTATGGGAAGTCGGTCGCCGAGCTGGACCTGGCCGAGTGCGCCCTGCTGGCCGGATTGCTCCAATCGCCCACGATGTACAACCCGCTGGAGCACCCCAAAGCCGCCGCGGCGCGCCAGCGAGTCGTCCTAGAGCTGATGGTGAAGGACGGATACATCACGCCCGAGGAGGCGGATCTGGCGGCCGCCGAGCCTCTGCGCTTTGCCTCCAGCCCGTTTCCCATCGAGGCCCCCCATTTCGTGATGTACGTCCAGGAACTGCTGGAAGAGATGTTCGGCATCGAGCGGCTACGGGCAGGCGGGCTGCGGGTGTACACATCGCTGGATCTGGACCTCCAACACACCGCCGAGTCCGTTGTGCGGCGGAAGCTGCGCGAGATCCAGGAGGACGAGAACGCGCCGCCGGAGCTTCGGGTGGACACGGCGGCGCTGGTGGCGCTGGACCCACGCACCGGCGAGATCCTGGCCATGGTAGGCAGCCCCGACTATTTCGACGCCCGCATCAACGGGGCGGTCAACGGCGCGCTGGCGCTGCGTCAGCCGGGCTCGGCCATCAAGCCCATCACCTACGCCGTGGCCTTCGATCCGGAGCAGGCCGCCCGGGCCGGGCGCGAGGTCTACACGCCCGCCACCATGGTGGCGGATGTGCGCACCGTGTTCCCCACCCGGGAGGGCGATCCATACATCCCCCTCAACTACGATCTGGATTTCCACGGCCCCGTGTTGCTACGGGAGGCGCTGGCATCCTCCCTCAACATCCCGGCCGTTAAGGTGCTGCAGCACATCGGCGTGGATGCGCTCATCGCCCAGGCGACGCGCATGGGGATCACGACGCTGAACGACAGCGACCGCTACGGCCTGGCGCTTACCCTGGGCGGCGGCGAGGTGCGGCTGCTGGAGCTAACGGCCGCGTACGCCGCCTTCGCCAACGGCGGCCGCCGGGTGGACCCCGTCGCCATCCTGCGCGTGGAGGACGCGAACGGCAACGTGCTGTACGAACCATCCCCCCGCCCCGGCGATGAGGTGCTCCCCCCGCAGGTCGCCTACCTGATCACCGACATCCTGAGCGACGACGAGGCTCGCATGCTCGGCTTCGGCGCCAGCAGCGTGCTGCACCTGTCCCGCCCGGCGGCGGTGAAGACGGGCACCACGACGGATTGGCGGGACAACTGGACGGTGGGCTACACGCCCGATCTGGTGACGGGCGTCTGGGTGGGCAACCCGGACAACGAGCCGATGATCGGCGTGAGCGGCGTCACCGGGGCGGCTCCCATCTGGCACGACTTCATGGAGCTCGCGCTGCGAGGGCGTCCCGCCCAGCCGTTCCCACGCCCCGACGGGCTGGTGGAGGTGGAGATCTGCGCCGACTCAGGGCTATTGCCGACGGACCTGTGCCCTCGTCGCCGGCGGGAGATCTTCATCGCCGGCACGGAGCCCACCCGGCCGGATGATATGCACCAACAGATCGCCATCGACATGCGGACGGGACGCCGGGCGGGGCCGGATACCCCGCCGGAGTACATCGCCTACCGAACGTTCTGGGTGCTCCCGGCCGAGCTACAGGAGTGGGCCGAACAACACGGCATCCCCCAACCGCCGGAGATCGGGGAGGCGGAGGAGATGCAGGCCGACGCCCCGGAGATCGCCGCCCGACCGGAGCAGGATGGGGCACAGCAGGCCATGGAGCCTCCGTTGGTGATCGTGGACCCGGCCCCCGGCAGCGTTTACCGGCTGGATCCCGCGCTCCCGGCCGAGATGCAACGGATACAGATCGTCGCCCGGCCGGGCGAGGGACGTCGCCTGACCGAGATCGTGCTGCTGGTAGACGATCAGCCCGTTGGGCGAGGCCCCGGCCCCCTGGTACGGGCCTGGTGGCCGCTCACCCCCGGCCGACATATCATCCGGGCGATCGGCACGGACCCAACCGGGGGATCCCTGCGGAGCCCACCGGTCGAGATCACCGTGGAGAAGCCCGGCTAACCCTTCGCTATTCGCCATTTGCCATTTGCTACGCGCCATTGCCATTCATCCGGAGGAAACCATCATGCCTTGGTCACATACCATGCGACGAGCGTCCGTGATCCTCTTCACCCTGCTATTGGCCACGCTGCCCGTCCTGAGCGCGTGTGCACCGCAGGCCACGCCCGCGCCGGCCGCCGAGCCGACGCGACGGACGGTCAGCCTGCCGGACGTGTCCGCCGACGCCGGGGCGGAGACGCCCGCGACCCCGGCCACGCCGTACACCGGCGGCTGCCCGTGTGCGCTCGGCGGCGAATCCTCGGGGAGCGGCGCGCCCTCGACGAAAGCGGAGCTGATCGTCTCGCCCCCGGTTGTCGTGTCCGTGCGGCCGGAACGCGGCGAGGAGCAGATGCCCGAGGCGCCGATCGTGGTCACCTTCGACCAGCCCATGGACCCGAGGGCCACCGCGGCGGCCTTCCGCATCGAGCCCCAGGTGGAGGGCGAGATCACCGTGCAGGGGAACACGCTCACGTTCCAACCGACTCAGCCCCTGCCCCACGCCACGACCTTCGAGATCACCATCGAGGCCACCGCCCGCAGCGAGAGCGGGTTCCCTCTGGAGGAGCCCTTCTCCTATCGGTTCCAGACGGTGGGATACCTGGAGGTGACCAGCACGCAGCCGGTCGACGGAGCCGAAGAGGTAGCGACGGACACCACGATTACCGTCGTCTTCAACCGGCCGGTGGTGCCACTCACCGGGACCGACGCGCTGGGGATCCTCCCGCAACCGCTGCGCATAGAGCCGGAGGTACCCGGCGACGGGGAATGGCTGAACACCAGCATCTACACCTTCCGACCGGCGGAGCCCCTGGCCGCGGCGACCCGATATACGGTCACGATCCCGGCCGGGCTGACCGACATCACCGGCGGCGTTCTGGCCGAGGATTACACCTGGTCCTTCACCACGGCCGCGCCGGCGGTCGTCTCCAAGGCGCCCACGTCCAATCAGGTGTCGCCCACCTCGCCCATCACCATCACCTTCAGCCTGCCCATGGACCCCGCCAGCACGGAGGCCGCCTTCGCGCTGCGCGTGGCCAAGGACAACACACCGGTAAAAGGGAGCTTCACCTGGGAAGATGACGGGCGCACGCTAGTCTTTCGCCCGGCCAGGCCCTTGGCCTTCAACACGGACTACGTGGTCACCCTGGCGGACACGGCCCGCCCCGCCCAGGGCGAGGGCACGCTCCGTCAGCCGGAGAAGTTCACGTTTCACACTATCCATCTCCCGGGCGTACGCTCCACCACCCCCCGGGATGGCGACCAGAACGCCGACCCCTATGGCGCCATGGAGGTCTACTTCTACAGCCCCATCGACCCCAAGACCCTGGCCGACGCCATCATCGTGGAGCCGGAGCCCTCCCAGGTATACACCTACTACACCACATACAAAAACCGGCTGGTCATCTCATGGGATCGCAAGCCGCGCACGGCCTACACGGTCACGCTGAAAAGCACCATCGGCGACCGGTACGGCAATACGTTGGGGCGGGACGTCGTCGTCCGCTTCCGCACCAGGGACTACGATCCCACGGCCTACCTGGAGGGGTTCGGGAACGTGGGGACATACAACGCCTACACCCACACGGTGGTCACAGCACGCTATCGCAACGTGAGCCGGCTGAACTTCCGTCTCTACCGGATCGATGTCCCCACCTTCATGAACCTAACCGGCGAGGACCAATGGGAGGCCTGGCGCCAGCTCCGGCTACCCAGAGGGAGCCTGGTGCGCGCCTGGTCTGTGGTCGTCGACGTGCCTCCCAACGAACTTCACACCTGGCAGGGGTTCCTCACCGACGCCGACGAGCAACCTCTGCCCCCAGGGCTCTACCTGCTGGAGCTGGGAGCGCCGGAGATCCGCTATACAGAGACCCGTCGCCCCTCCCGCCAGCTCCTGGTGATCTCCAAACTGAACCTCACCCTGAAGCACACGAACACGGAGGCGCTGATCTGGGCCACCGACCTGAAGACGGGGCAACCCGTCCCGGATCTGCCCGTGCGCCTGTTGGGTGGGGAGGGATTGGAGATCGAGGGGCGAACCGACGCCGACGGCGTGTTCCGCACGAGCTTCGCCTCGCGCAGCATCTGGTCGCCGCTCTACGCCCTTGCCGGACAACGAGGCGAGGACCTCTTTGCCGTCACCATGAGCAGCTGGACGCGAGGGATCAGCCCGTGGGACTTCGACCTGAACACCGGATACCCTCGTCCGGTCAACGCGTACATCTACACCGACCGCCCCATCTATCGGCCGGGCCAGACGGTGCACTGGAAGGCCATCGTGCGCCTGGACGACGACGCCCAGTACAGGCTGCTCGCGCCTGGACACCCCGTCACCGTCACGATCCAGGACAACTTCGGCAATCAGGTCTATCGGAAGGTGTTGGAGCTGAGCCCGCTGGGCACCATCTATGACGATCTGACCCTGGACAAGGAGGCCGCGCTGGGATGGTACAGCATCGACCTTCACATCGGCCTCCCGGATCAGCCCGTAAAGAGGAGAGAGCAGCTCATCAGCACCGGCTTCCAGGTGGCTGAGTATCGCAAGCCGGAATACGAGATCCACGTGGCCACCGACCGCCCTGAGTACGTCCAGGGCGATACCATCCACGCCACCGTCCAGGCCAAATACTTCTTCGGCGGCCCCGTGCAAGGTGCTCAGGTGCGCTGGACGCTGCTGAGCACGGACTACTTCTTCCCGTATCAGGGCGATGGCTGGTACAGCTTCCAGGACTTCAAGGGATGGGACTACTATCGCCCTTCACGATTCCGCTACGGAGAGCCTCTGGCGGAAGGCCAAGGACGGACGGATGAGGAGGGACGGTTCACCTTCTCCATCCCGGCCGACATCGCCGACCGAGACCAATCCCAGGTGTTCACCCTCGATGTGCGGATTCTCGACGTGAACGGCCAGGAGGTGGCCGGGTCCACATCCGCCATCGTACACAAGGCGGCCATCTACCTCGGCGTGGCCCCCCGCCAGTACGTGGTACAGGCGGGACGCCCCAGCCAGGTGGATTTCATCACCGTGGACCCGCAGAGCCAGCCCGTCGCTTCGGTGCCCATCACCGCCACCGTCTCGCAGGCGAAGTGGTACAGCGTCCGAGAGAAGGGGGAGGACGGTCGCTTCTACTGGACCAGCCGGGTCGAGGAGACCCCGGTGGTCACCCGCACGCTGACGACCGACGCGAGCGGCAAGGCGGCCCTGACCTGGGTCCCCGAGGAGGGCGGGCAATACATCGTGCGCGCCCATGCCGTGGACGACCAGGGCCGCCCCGTGACCAGCGCCGCCTTCATCTGGGTCAGCGGACGCGCGAGCGAGTTCGTCCCCTGGCGCATGGAGAGCCACGATCGGATTGAGCTGGTCGCCGACAAGAAGGAATATCGAGTGGGCGATGTGGCCCGAGTGCTGGTCCCGTCCCCCTACCAGGGGCCGGTGCGAGCGCTCCTCACCATCGAGCGCGGGCACATCCTCTCCCACCAAGTCATCACGCTCACCGGGAACAGCGAGACGCTGGAGATCCCCATCCTCAGCGAATACGCCCCCAACGTCTTCGTAAGCGTGGTGCTCATGAAGGGACAGGACGCCCAAAACCCATTGCCCTCCTTCAAGATGGGTTATGTCGAGTTACCTGTCTCCGTCGAGGAAAAGGAGCTGCAGATCACGCTGCGCCCCAGCGCGACGGAGGTCGCCCCCCGCTCGCCGCTGACGTACACGGTGGAGGTCAGGGATCACGCCGGGCGTCCGGTACAGGCGGAGCTGTCCCTCGCGTTGGTGGATAAGGCCGCGCTGGCGCTGGCCAGCTCCAACGTCGAGCCGATGGTGGAACGCTTCTATCGCCGTCGAGGCGTGGGCGTGCGCACAGCGCTGGCGCTGACCATGAACCTGGATCGCCTGGCCCAGCAACGCCAGAAGGGGACCAAGGGCGGTGGCGGCGGCCCGGGCGGGGAGGCGCCCACCGTCCGCCGGGAGTTCCCCGACAGCGCTTTCTGGGCGCCGGCCGTACAAACGGACGACCAGGGCCGGGCTCAAGTCAGCCTGGTACTGCCTGACAACCTGACGACGTGGCGCATGGACGGGAAGGCGGTCACGGCCGACACGCTGGTCGGTGAGGCGACGGTGGACGTGATCGCCACCAAGGACCTGCTGGTGCGGCCGGTGGCGCCCCGGTTCTTCGTCGCAGGGGACGCGGCCGACCTGGGCGCGGTGGTGCACAACAACACGGAGGCCGATCGCGAGGTCACCATCACGCTCTCGGCGCAGGGGCTGATCATCGACGGTCCGGCACGGCAGACGATCGAGGTCGGGGCCGGGAAGGCGGTGCGCGTCGATTGGCCTGTGCGGGTGCGGCCGGGCGACCAGGTCGTGCTGCTGTTCGATGCCCGGGCCGACGATCTCCGGGACGCGGTGGAGATCACCCTGCCCGTCTATCGATACACGACGCCGGAGGTGGTGGGCACCAGCGGCGAGGTCCCGGCCGACGGATCGCGCATGGAGATCGTCCAGCTACCTGCCGAGGCCGAGCGGGATCAGGGCGAGCTGAGGGTGATGCTGGAGCCGACGCTGGCGGCCGGTACGCAGGAGGGCCTGCGGTACCTGGAGCATTACCCATACGAGTGCACGGAGCAGGTGCTGTCCCGCTTCCTGCCCAATGTGCTCACCTACCGGGCGCTGAAAGCGCTGGGGATCGAGCGGCCCGACCTGGCGGAGAAGCTGCCGCAGCAGGTGGGGGTCGGGCTCCAACGGCTGTACAGCCGCCAGAACGTGGACGGCGGCTGGGGCTGGTGGAGCGGGGAGCAGAGCTACCCCTTCATCAGCGCATACGTGGTCTTCGGGTTGGTACAGGCGCAACGGGCGGGGTTCTCCGTCGATCCGGACGTGCTCGACCGCGGCCTTCGCTATCTGAAGGAACAGCTCCAGGCGCCGGGCGATCTGGATCGGGCCGGGCTCAACCAGCAAGCCTTCATCGTCTACGTCCTGGCGGAGGCGGGCGAGAACGTGATCAGCCGGGCGGTCGCCCTGTTCGATGAGCGTGAGCAGATGGGGTTGTACGGGCGGGCGTTCCTGGGGCTGGCGTTCGGCGTGATGGACGCCGAAGGGCAGCGTCCCCGCATCGATACCCTCATCGGCGACCTGACCAGCCGGGCGGTGCTGAGCGCGACGGGAGCTCACTGGGAGGAGGAGACCCGAGACTTCTGGGCGATGAGCACGAACGTCCGCACCACGGCCATCGTGCTGGATCTGCTGGCCCGGTTCGGCTCCACCGAAGGGATCACGCCCAATGTGGTGCGCTGGCTGATGAGCGCCCGCAAGGCCGGACGTTGGGAGACCACCCAGGAAACGGCGTGGTCGCTGATCGCCCTCACCGACTGGATGGTGGCGACCGGCGAGCTGGAGGCGGACTACACGTGGAGCGTGTCGCTGAACGGCGAGGAGCTGGATAGCGGCACCGTCGACCAGGAGAACCTGGACGAGCCGACGGTGCTGCAGGCCCGAGTGGCGCAGCTGCTGGCGGATCAGGCCAATCGGCTGGTGATCCGACGGTCGACGGCGGAGGGGCAGACCGGCCGGGGCCGGCTGTACTACACGACGCACCTGCAATACTACCTGCCGGTGGAGGCCATCGAGGCCCGAGAGCGGGGCGTGATCGTCGCCCGGCGCTACGTCCTGGCGGACGATCCCGAGCGCCCCATCGCCCAGGCGAAGGTGGGCGATGTGATCCAGGTGGAGCTGACCATCATCGCCCCCAGCGACCTGTACTATCTGGTGGTGGAGGATCCGCTACCGGCCGGCGCCGAGGCCATCGACACCAGCCTGCGCACTACCAGCAAGACATACGAGGGCCCCAGCCTGCAGGAGACGACGCCGGAGGTGGAGCCGTTGCCCTGGTGGGCCCGATGGCTGCCCAACCACACGGAGCTGCGGGACGAGAAGGTGGTGCTCTTCGTCACCTGGCTGCCGCGGGGCACCTACCAGTACACGTATCAGATGCGGGCCAGCCTGCCGGGTCGCTACCTGGTGCTGCCGGCCACCGCTTATGAGATGTACTTCCCGGAGACGTGGGGCCGCAGCGACGGCGGCGTCTTCACCATCACCCGGTAACATCGAGCGGGGGCACGGCGAACGCCGTGCCCCTGTCTCTCATCCCAACTCACGCTCCCCATGCTCGCGCCGGGCCACAGTCCAGCACCCTCCCGTCCAGCTGCACGCCCCCCACGCTCGCGCCGGGCTACAGCCTCAGCCCTCGCAGGGTCTCTCGCGCTCCGGACAGCACGTATCCGATGTCGCTCGCGGCCGTCACGAAGAGAAAGCCCCGATCGATCCAGTACTGGGCATCATCGCCGGCCGCGATCCCCGGGATCTTGCCCGTCTTACGGCACGCCTCTAACACCCGCATGATCGCCGACTCGACGGCCTCCGCTCCCTCCGGCGTGCTCCGATCCACCCCCATGGAATTGCTCAGATCGGCCGGTCCGATCCAACAGCCGTCCACCCCCTCCACCGCCAGGATCTCCTCGGCCCGCTCCACCGCCTGGATCGATTCGATCTGCACGGCCAGGAAGACCTCGTCGTTGATCCGAGATTCGTAGTCCTCGCCCAGAAAGCTGGCACCGGAGGCGCCGACCGATCGTCCCCCTCGCGGGGGATAGCGCATCGCATACGCCGCGGCCGCGGCCTCCTCCGCCGAATTCACTATGGGGACCACGATGCCCAGGGCGCCCCGATCCAACAGGCGCCCAATCGCGTAGAAGTCGTTCTGGCGAACTCGCGCCATGGGCACGGCCTCTCCCAGACAGATGCTCCGAAAGGCCAGCATGGTCCCATCGTCATCCCAGAAACCGTGTTGGTTATCCACCAGGACGAAATCGAATCCGGCCTGCGATAGGGCCTCTCCCACGATGGGCGCCCCCAACACCATGGCGGCCCCGATGGCGGGCTTCCCTTCCAGCATCCGCCGCTTCGCCGTGTTCGTCCGCATCTTTCCCTCCTTCGTCCTTTCCAGAGAGCCTGTTGAATTGCCACATCAATGTACCACACCACAATCGTATCAGCAACGCACGCTGCCGCCGGCGAGACGGGCATGGAGCGGAAAAGGCGGCGGCTCCCTCGCCGCCACAGGCGGAGCATGGCAGCAGGTAGTCAAACTCATGGGTTTGACGGCCACACGGGGAGGAAGTATACTTATCTGGCCGTGATAAGAGCCGCTGTGGAGGCCCGATGTGAAGCCGGCCGGCGCAAGACTACGCGCAACCACCTATCTGATCCTGCTCGGATTGCTCCTCTCTTCGTTCGCGATATCCTCCCCCATCCGTGCGCAGGAACCCCTCGACCCCGACGCGGAGCTGCACGCCCTCATCGAGCGCATGACCGTCGCCGACCGTGTGGGCCAGCTCTTCATCGTCCCCTTCCAGGGGGATGACATCGGCCCGGATTCCGAGGTCGCCGAGCTGATCCGCACCTACCGGGTCGGCGGGATTATCCTTCAGGCCCGCAACGGGAACTTCCGCAACGATCCGGTCGAGGGGCCCGACGGGCAGCTGCTGGACACCCCCGCCCAGGTCCTCATCGTGACCAACCGGCTGCAGGGGCTGGCCTTTGACCGGGCGTTCAGCACGCTTCAGGCGCTGGCCCCGGAGGAGGCAGCCAAGGTGCAGCCTTTGCCCCCGCCGAGCAGCACACCCATCACCAACCCGGTGCGATTGCCCCTGTTGATCGCCATTAACCAGGAGGGGGATGGATATCCCTACACCGAGCTGCGCCGCGGCTTCACCCCGCTGCCCAACAACATGGCCATAGGCGCCACATGGGATCCGGAGACCGCCGAGACAGTGGGCACCATCGTGGGGCAGGAGCTGGCGGCCGTCGGCATCAACCTGCTGCTCGGCCCCTCGCTGGACGTGCTGGACACGCCGCGCATCAACCAGCCGGGCGACCTGGGCACGCGCACCTTCGGCGGCAATCCCTATTGGGTCGGACGCATGGGGCAGGCGTACATCCGCGGGGTACATGAGGGAAGCGCCGGCCGGGTGGCCACTGTGGCGAAGCATTTCCCCGGACAGGGCGCCAGCGATCGACGGCCCGACGAGGAGATCGCCACCGTGCAGAAGCCGTTGGACGCCCTGCGCCAGGTGGAGCTGGCCCCCTTCGCGGCCGTCGCCCACGGCGATGACGCGGCGGCCGTGACCGAGGCGTTCATGTCGTCCCACGTGCGGTACCGCGGCTTCCAGGACACCACCCGGCAGCTCACCCCGCCCATCAGCCTGGCCCCTCAGCTCCAGACCATCCTGGCCCTGGATGAGTTCAAAGCGTGGCGGGAGGCCGGTGGGCTCCTGGTCTCCGATGCCCTGGGCGTGCCCTCCATCCGGCGCTACTACGATCCCAGCCTGCAGAAATTTCCCCACCGCCAGATCGCCCTGGATGCGTTCGTGACCGGGGGGAACGACCTCCTGCTGCTCTCCCAGTTCGCCCTGACCGACGACTGGGAGACCCAGATCGCCAACATTAAGGATACGATCCTCTTCTTCCAGGAGCGCTACACCGTCGACGAGGTGTTTCGAGAGCGGGTGGACGCGGCGCTGCTACGCATCCTGCGGCTGAAGCGCCACCTGTACCCGACGCTCTCCCTGGAGAGCGCACTGGTCGCACCCGATGGGCTCTCGCAGGTGGGTCAGAGCACCCAGCGCATCATGCAGATCGCCCAGGCCGCGGCCACGCTCATCGACCCCGGCCCGGAGGAGCTGGCCGATCGCCTGCCCACCGGTCCCCTGGCCGACGAGAATATCCTCATCATCACCGACGCCCGCCAGGGACAGGAGTGCAAGGATTGCCCCGCCTTCAAATACATCGATCCATTGGCCCTGGAGACGATCATCCTGCGCCTGTACGGCCCTCAGGCCAGCGGCCAGATCGATCCAGCGCGCGTGCACAGCCTGAGCTTCGCGCAGTTCAAGGCGTTCCTGCTCGGGGTGTCCAAAGACCCGCCACAAGAGGAGGCGGAAGCCCTTCTGCAAGAGGCGGACTGGATCATCTTCGCCATGCTGGACATCGCCCAGCTCACCAACCCGGAATCGAACAGCCTCAAGCAATTCCTCAGCACCCGATCGGAAAGCCTGCGAGACAAGAAACTGGTGGTCTTCTCCTTCAGCGCGCCGTACTATCTGGATCCCACGGAGATCAGCAAGCTGACCGCCTACTTCGGCCTGTACAGCAAGACGGCCCCCTTCCTGGAGACCGCGGTGCGGATCCTGTTCCGAGAATACGCGCCGCAGGGACGCCCGCCCGTGAGCATCCCAGGGATCAATTACGACCTGGCCAGACAGGTGCAGCCGGCCCCGCAACAGACCATCGGGCTCCGCATCGTCGGCGGGCCGGAGACGGAGGGGAAGCCGATCGCCATGGAGATGGGGGAGACGGTGCGCGTGGCTACGGCGCCGATTATCGACCACAACGGAAATCCCGTCCCGGACGGCACGATGGTGACCTTCCGGCTGTTCTACCCCAGCGAGTCCCTGGAGCTGCCGCGGCAGGAGGCACCCACGCGGGATGGCGTCGCCGAGATCACGGTGAAGCTCGAACGCGCCGGGGAGCTGCATATCAGCGCCATGGCCGGGCCCGCGGAGCAATCGGACACGATCATCATCAGCGTCATCGGCCCCACGCCCACCTCCGCCGCATCGCCGATTCCGACGCCGACACCCAGCCCATCCCCCACGCCGACGCCCACACGCCCTCCCACGCCCATGGCCCCCCCGGGCGACTCCGCCAGGAACCCAGGCCATCCATCGCAGCCCGTTCCCCGGGTGGATGGGGCGGCGTTCATGATGGCGCTGTTGGCCGTGATCATCGCGGGCGTCGTGACCTACGCGCTGCAGGTCAGCAACGGGCTGGCGCTACACGAGGTCATGAACACGACGTTGTGGAGCGTCGTGTTGGGGATGGCCGCCTACGTGTTGTACGGGCTGGGATGGCTACCCGGCGCCACCTATCTGCAGCAAGCAGCCCGGCCGTGGGGCGCGGCCATCGTCAGCCTGATCGCCGGATTCCTGCCGCTGCTCATCGTGCGCGGCCGATCGTTTCTCATCAAGCTGGGGAGTTCACAACTCCAAGAGGAATAAGAGGCACAGCCCCGCCACGAGATCAGGGGGTCGGCAGCGGCGGGGCCAACAGCGTGACCGTCAGGGCCACGGCGATGAGGCTCAGCGCCGCCCCCACCAGCCAGCTGTTCAGC
>JAADGJ010000056.1 GCA_013152435.1 Chloroflexota bacterium
CCTCTTGTGGTTTGTCACATGTCCCACATGGAAGCACCCGGTGACCGTTTCTGTCAAGATCCCTTTTTACACCACTTTATGAGACATTATCAAGGGGCCGATAGGCGGTCACCTACGACCGGCGTACAAATGAAAAGCACTCCGCGCTGGCACACGGGCCTGTGATTCTCACCCAATGTGGCTGGGGAACGTGCGTCCTGCTGAACATGGGCCAGTACAAGAATCTATTAGACGAGCTGGAGATCCTGGATGACACGGTGGACGCGAGGCTGAGTTTGATGCCGTACCGGCTTGGGGGCAAGCGTTCCGCCATGAGGGAGATGCGCCACCTGCATCCCGAGACGCGTGATCGGATACGACAGGAGGTGCGGAGCTGTCACAACCCAAGGCCACTTGGATGCTATCGGCTCAGGGGGGAAGGGCTATACGCCCTCCGGATCGGCGATTACTACATCATCTACGACGACGACGAACACCTGGTAACCATCCTGCGGGTAAAGCACAGGCGAGAAGCATACCGGAGCTTGTGATCAGCGTCTCACCCGAACAAGAACCGCATCAACGACGAACGTGTAGACGCGGCCGCCACCTCGATCCCCAAGGAAACCTCCAGGAACTTAGCGACTGCCGCCAACAGCGCTACGACCACCGGCACCCACTTGCTCTTGACGTACTTCTGAATCCACTCAGAGACCAGAAGCACAAGCGCAACCCACGCAGCACCTGGAAGCTCCATCATATCAAGCCCTCCCACGTCACCACAGCCCCATCACGTCCGGGTAACAAGCTGTTCAGCTTCATCCGATACGCCCGCTCGGCCCGGAACGTCGCCAGGCTCAATTGGTTCAGCATCAGCGTCGAAGCGTCCGGATTCTGCGCCTCTAACGCCTCCAGTTCCTGGGCCGCGGCCCAACGCACAAAGAGCACCAACAGCTCCAGGTGCGCGTCGGGCACGGTGATCACATCGGCGTCATCGTCCGGGTAAGCGTGATCCGCAAGGTACCGCACCCGGATCGTTTCCCCCGCCGATGGCTTCATGCCCAGGATCAACGTATCGCCGATCATGTCGTAGTAGCACCCGCCCCAGAAGCCGGATCCCAAGCGGGACCTGCGGCGCAGGTATGAGGGCGGATCTTCGCCCGCCGGATACTCAACCGACAAGACGCCCCTGGGATGATACGTCGAGAGATCATATTCCCGCTGACCAGTGACCGCCGGGACATCGATCGAGAGCTCCCGCGGGAAGTAATTGGAGTAGTCGGCGATGGCGTCGTTGATCCACTGATTGAGTTGCAGATCGCCCCAGGTATAGGGGGCGGCCAGATCACCCAACCGCCGTCGACAAAGGGCGTTGAGATCCGCACGTGTCGTCATCGCTACGTCCCCACCACGATTAGGGAGACATCGCAGTCCCCCGCGTCTACCGTCAGCCCGGTCGAGAAGCGCAAAGGGAACCCCTCCGGGAACTCTAGGTCGGCGATCCCTCCCGCCGGGACGTGGAGCCGGAACAGCACGGACGCCGAAACATTGCTCCCGTCATGCAGCGCCACCGGACGGGATCCTCCGCCACTGGCGATGATCTTCAGAACCGATCCCCGGCCGGCGTGGATCGTCTTCACAGATCCGGCCGGAACGAAGCTACCCACCCCGGCATAAGTCGCCATCAGATCGTTGCGTCCTCCGTGTAACTCACCAGGCCGGAGACATTCGGATGGATCGAGCCGTTCACCAGACACGCGGCGATCACAACGCTCACCGCCAGCGCCGCGTCGATCGCGTACGTCCCCGAAGCCTTGCGAAAGATCGATTGCAACAGCTTCGCCTCCACCGGCGCGCCGGTGAATTGGAGCGCCGGCCCGTCCGGCGATGCGTTCTCCACCACCGATCGCACCACGTGCAACGTGCCGTTGGAGACCTCCACGGCCGGCTCAGACGCGGCCCCCGCGATCGTGTGATACCGTCGCAGGATCGAGTCATAGACCCTCGCCATCCCGGCCGAGAGCGCCAACGCCGACCCGCCGGCCTGGACCTCCGACCCCAAGACCTCGACCACGCCACCGGAGACATTCAGCCCGTCCACGCCTGGATCATCGTTCTCGATGATCACGTGCCGCAGCCGCAGCGTGCCCATGTTGACCTCCACGATCGGAGACGCATCCCCCGCGATGCGCAGATTCGCCAGCGTACACGTCGCCCCGTTCAGGATCGCCGACGCCCCATTGACGTTGATGTACGCCGCTCTGTTTGGCGCCAGGCCCGCGACGTGGACGTAGTCATACAGCGTCAACGACTCCTGATAGCTGCCGGGGGCGACCAGGACCAACCACGGATTCACAGCGGTTGGTCCCTGCCCGTAAGCGGCATTGATCGCCGCCTGGATCGTCGTGTAATCGCCGTTGCCCAACGCATCGACGACCAGCACCCGCCCAGGCGTGCCCCCTGCGCCTTGTAGAACTCGCATCTCTAGAACGTCCAGCTCACGTCGGTATCCACGACGTTGCCCGAGCCGACCGCATCCGTGCAGTCGGTGGCCTCGGTGATCGGCGAGATGTTCGTGACGTTGTTGGCTGTTCTCACCGTCGTCCCGGCGACACACGTGACGGCGCCGGCTGCGGTCCCATGCCCGATGAGCAGAGATCCGTAGATATGAGCGGTGCCGGTGTTATCGGGGAAAATATCCACAGCCGCCGCATTGCCGCCTGGAGCGGACGAGACGCGGGAGTCATAGAGATACAAAGTAGTGCCGCCGGAGAGCCGAACGCCGGGATAGGATGTGGACCCGGTCTGAACGATCACGTCCGAGTCATAAAGCCAGGCTTTCACCCCGGTGGCTCCAAGGAGCAGGCCAAAGTTCGCGTCCGATCCAGGCCCACTGAGGATCCGGGTACGGTAAGCATGGAACTGAGCGCCGCCGTATATCTCCATGCCCACACCGGGGGCCCCGCCGGCGCCGTCTGCCCCGCCCTGGATCAGACTGTTGTAGACGGTGACGTTCGCGCTGGAATCCAGATAAAGGCCGTCGCCTCCACCATCGCCGGAATCATCGTCGCCGCCATAAAGGGTTACATCCCGCAAGATGGCCGTGGCGTTGTTGTAGATCTCCATTCCAGGATTGAGCGCACCGCCGGCGGTCCACGTTCCCCCGATGATCTCCGCCTCGGTCGCAGCGCCCACAATCTGCAACGTGGTGCCATACGTTGCCGTGGCACGCGCATCGCGGGCGTAGATCGTGAGAGATTTATCGACCACGACGCTGGTCACGACGTGAGAGCCAGGCAACAGCCAGATCAGATCCCCACTGGACGCTCCGGAGACCGCGGCGGAAAGCGTGGAATAATCACAGCCGTCGCCACAGACAGTGATGATGTGATCGTTCAACGCGGAGATGTCCACGCTCTCGTCCGGGAGGCTGACCGCCCCGGTCACCTCCAGGCCGCTCAAATGCGTAATACCCTGCACGCCAAACGGCATGCCCAGATCGGAGCGCTCCGGCCGGACGCTGATCGTGCAGCCGATCAGAGCAATCAGGACGAGAACGATGAGAAGCAGATGTCGGTTACGCATTTTGTGCCCCCAATGCCTTTCGAATCTGAGCCAGGCGGAATGGCCCGATGCCGTCCACCGCCAGCAGGTCGTCGTCGCTTGCAGATCGCACGAGATCGGGCGCCTCGTACCCGGCATCAACCAGCAGATCGATCACGACCGGCGGGAGCCCGCCCCAGTCCTCAAAGAACGTCCCGGCATCATCGCTGACCACCAGTCGGATCACTTCCACATCGCGGCGCAGCTCCGCAACCTGCTGCCGCAGACCACGGACCGCATCCGCCAGCACCTGATCGAAGCAAGTTGCCAGATCATCCATCACGCACCTCACGCAATACGCAATACGCAATACGCAACACGCACTACGCAATACACCTTACGCCACGTTATGCTTGTACAGCCCCCGCCAATCCATCGGCCCGGTGGCGAAGAAGAATCGCACCTTGACCGGCATCACGTCGTTCGTGAACATCAGGCCAGAGGTCGGCGAAGCCACGGAGAAGATCTCCGGCGTCTGACCGTAGCGGAAGCCCAGGCCGATCGTCGGGTACAGGTTCGGGTCTGCCACGGCCGCCCAGTCGTTGGCATCGGTCCAAAAGTCCACCACGATCACCCGGCGCGTGGCCGCCTGGAGCCGAGCGTCATGGCTCGCGCCCTGCGCCCACGGGTTCTCATCGTTGTCCGCCGTCCCCGGCTGCCCCTCGGACATCAGGATCGTCAGGGCGTCGCCCTCCAGGTCCGGCGGGACGAGCAAGAACTTCGGCACCACCAGCCCGCCCAGCCGCTCGCCGGAATTCAACTCCGTCTGCTTCCGCATCGCGGCCCGAGTCGCCGTCCAGGCCGAGTAGGATAGCGCCGAGGCCCCCAGGTTGTTGTGAGCCGCATGGAACAGCGCGTTGCCGTCGCTCATCGTCGGCCCAACACCGCCGCCCGCCGTGAAGATGCTGGCAATTGCCCTACCAAGCGACAGCCAGGCAGCCTGAGCCAAAGCCTTCGGAGCCTGCCGCAGCCGTCGGGTGTCGTCCTTGTCGATCGCCTCCAGCGTGATTCCCAGGTAGCCGCCCTTCTTCACCCAGTCCGCCGTCTCGGTCTGATCATCCCAGGTCATCTCAGTGTATGCCGCGCCCTCGGCCACCGTCGGCAGCTCGCCGATCCCGCCCAGCGTGATCCACTTAATCTGTTGCAGGCTGTTGAAGTTCTCAACCCGGACGATCGGCTCCCACCATCGCGGATACTGCTGGAACTGATTGACCACCACCTTGTTGAGCGCGTTGGCAACCATCCCGGCCATCGTTGTGCTGGTCACGTTCGCCAGATACACGTTCTCCGGCTGGAACAAACCACGCATTTCGTAGTCACCCGAGAGCAGCGTGTACAGCTCCCGGATGCCAGACAGCGGCCGAATGCCGTCATTCGGCCGGCGGCCTTCGAGCAAGGCCAGGAAAGCCTCCTCGATCTGTTCCAGGCTGGTCGTCATGCCTCGAATGCCAGCGTTCGGCACCAGGTCACGCACCACGTCATCTTCACGCAGAGCGGCCCACACCTGTCGCTGGGACTCGATCGCCGCCTCCAAGTCGGCGGGCGCCCAGTCCTCAGGCAGCGACCGACGCACATTCTCGTGGAACGCCTCGGGCAGTCCGCTGGCCGCCAGGCGAGCGCTCAGCAGCGCCTCACGCTGCGCCGCCAGGAACGCCTCCACCCGAGCGGCAACTTGCTTATCCGCACCTGGTACTTGCTGTTCCTTCTGTGCAGTCATGACCTTCTCTCCTTGCTGCTCTTCTTCCTTCTGTGCCTGTTCCCGATCTTCCATGCCCTCCTCCATCCGCCCTCCGCTCCTCGCCCCCTGCTCCCCGCTAACAGCTAACTGCTGGCTGCTAACGGCTATCTGCTGACCGCTATCCGCTTCACGCTCCCCGCCTAGCGGCCCCACAGCCGCCATGATGCGTTTCAACTCCCCACCCGCCGCCGGGCGGAAGACGGCGTCCAGCTGCTCCACGCTCACAATGTCCATGACCTCGCGCAAGCCGTCCTCGCGCTCATCGCCGACCAGAACCCAGGGCACCGCGGACAGGCCCACATCCGGCGCCGGCTTGTCCTGCTCTTTGAGCCGGATCAACTCATCCGCCAGCCTGCCGAACCACTCGGCCGCCGGCGTGCTCAGCAGGTGATAATCGCCGACGATCGCCTGCTCCTCGTCGTCCCACCGGGCGTTGTCGAAGATTCCCAACAGGAGCTGCAACGCTGGGTGACCATGATTCCCCGGATTCTGCATCGGCGGATTCAGGAACGAGGCCAGCCCGTTGAACTTGTGAGCGTTGCGTTTCAGCACCTCAGGCGACGCATACAGCCCATGACCCTTCCACTCCCCGGGCCGGATCGCCACAGCCTGATACGTACGTCCTGGCTTCACCTCCAGGGCGCCCGCGTCCAGCGCCACCCGCACCGGTCCGCCCACGACCGATTCACCAGGGCTCAAGGATTGCTCACGGCGCTTCGGCAAAGCTCGCTCCAGCGCCTGGATCGCCGCTTCCTTGTCCTTCGCCTCGATTGCCTTACTCGCGTCCTTCAACGCGTTCTCCTGCGTGGACTTCGGAGGCGAGTATCCATAGTCCTGCTCTTTCGGCTCCGGATATCCGTATCCCTCCAGCGCGGCCATCGCATCGCGCACATGCTTGGCCGCTTTGTCCCAGTCCTCCGACTTCACGGCCTGGATCGCCGCTTCCACTTCCTTGCGCAGCCGATCCTGCGCCAGCTGCACGCTGATCGCCTGTTCCTCTCGCTCCTCAGCCAAAACATCCATCGCCCTCACTCCTTACGCATTACGTTTTACGCTTCACGTTTTACGCTTTACGCCTTGCGCACCACGCAATACGCTCCACGCAACACTCCTCACGCCCCCCGCTCCACATCCACCCTCCGCGGCCTTTCGCCCGGCTTCCCCCAGATCAGCCACTGCTGCCCCTTGCGGCGCAGCTCGGCGACCACATCCTCAAGCTCGTGCGTCTCCGCGTACGGCCGTTGATCATCCGGCTTCGAGATCAGCCACACCCGCCCCTGATCTCCAACAGGCGCATACTGAATCAGGTAACGTCCCTTGAGCCTGGATCCGTGCAGGAAGATCTCAAAGAAATGCTCTCGCCAGACTCCCACCTCATACGTGCCATGATCCACTTCAAAGAACTTCGCCCAGGACCTCGAGGCGCTCCCCACGTCGCCGGGCGCCGACACATACGGCCTGCGCCGGGCCACCATCAGCCATGCCGTCGGCTGGTGCAGCTTGAACGTGCCCTGGAGCTTGTCATCCGGCGGCAATGCGGGCAGATCCCGGCCGCCTCGCAGATCAGCCACACGCCCCAGGAACACGGTGAAACCCCACAACGCCTTACCGAACGAGCAGCGCAAATCGCCATGCACGCTGTTGTCGGTCTGGAGGAGCGCCGCCTCATCCAGCCTTGCCTCATCCTCACTGAGCCCGCGCCAGTGGTGATGATAGACGAACTCCCCACGTCCAGAGGCTGGGAACGACTCGTGCCAGTGCTCACGCCAGAACGCCGCCGCTCGTTCCTCCCGCGTGTCTTCACGCAGATCGGCGAGCTTCACTTCACGCTTGTATACGTGGCCCCGCTTCGCCAGGTCGATCGCCTGCGCCACCGTGTACGCCGGCCGGCTTTCATCCGGACCCACGGGCGTCGGCTTGCCCCAAAAGAGCGCAGGCCGGCCGTTCACTTCGCCGTCGATCAATTCCTCGATCCTGACGTTCAGCGTGTCCCCAACTTTCGCCAAGTCATCACGAGTCACAAACGTGTTGCCGAGATCAAGGTACTTGTGCCCCTCAAACTCGGTCACGTTGGAATAGCGCTCCGGCGGCTCCCGCAGCCCGCACCGGTAGACGTGCCCGTTCTTGCGCTGGATCACGTCCAACACGATGCACTTGATCTCGAAGGCCGTCTTCAACTTCGCCGCCGTGTCCGTGGACCCGAAGTGATACGGCGCATCGGCTTGGCGAACGAAAAGCCCCTCGCTCAGCTCATGGCTTGCCGCCCAGCGCCCCACAACCTCCAATCTCTCCTTGCTGGTGACCGGGCGCTGTTCAAGAACCGTGAAATAGCGCTCAGGAAGTTCTAAGGACTGTAATCGCCTGTAACGATCATCAAATGGCTCCGTGTGAATCTCAGCGACATCAACGACCAGCAGGTCATACAGCCACCAGTGCGGCTCAGCTTCGATCCGCCCAGCCAGCGCCCCGGCCAGTTGCGTCCGAGCCAGCCACTCATCACCTCGCCGCGCCGTGAACTCCCCTTCCAGGACCACGCCTTCCGGGAACCGAATGTCGAACGTCCGCGCCCGATCGCTGTCCTCAAACCGAGCATGGAGCTTCTCATCCTCGCCCCACAGCACCGTGCGAAAGCCGTCGATCTTCGCGCTGCCCAGGAGCTTGTGGCCCTGCGCAAGCTTCCTCTTTGCCCACGCGTCCCACAGCTCACCCGTCGAGAAAAATTCGGTGTAGCCCGCCATGCTCGGCTTCATCACCCGATACCGCCGCGGATCCAGCGCGGCCAGATGCGCCGGGAGCCCAGGCCGCCGCAACAGCACCAGGTCATACAGCGCCACGCTCTCCCCGTGCGGCCCCTGCGGATTGTCAATGAAGTGCAGGAGGCCCCGCTTCTCCGGATCCAGCGCCTTACGCAGCGGCAGATGCACGTTGTCCGAGCCGATCAAAAAGTGACCTCGATCATCCCGCTCGGCCCGGAGCAACACATCCACGTCGTGCCCGTCCTGGTAGCCCTGGGCTGCCGTGCTTCCGACGATCGCTACAAAGCCATCAATCACGAGCAGCTTTTCAGGCAGCGTGGAGAGATCCAGCGCTAGCCTCGCTCGATCCAGGCCGTCATGCTCGTTGTGGTGCATCCCCCGCCGCCGCATCTCCTCGACCAAGAACCGGTGAGCGTTCACCAGATCCTCACGGGTTAGCCCGCCGGCCGATTCTTCCGTGTTTCCCTCAAAGTGCAGACCCCAGAGTTGGTGGACACGGTGATGCAGGTTCAGGACCTCATCGTTCGGCACGTCCTGCAACGTCTCAGGGCTTATCTCATGAATGCGCACCGTTCGCTCCCAATCGCACCAACTCCGGCAGCTCGCCGCTAACTCGTTGCCTCGCTGATTCGTTGTCTTGCTGACTCGTTGCCTCGCTGACTCGCTGAATCGCCGATTCCTTCAGCAGCTTTTCCAGGTCCTCATCACTCAGCGTCTCGCCGGCGAACTTCATCACCAACCGCAGCGCATAGCGCCGGAAGTCATCGCCAGTTATGCCCAGCTTTCGTAGATCGGTCAGCGTCTCAACCATCGCACGTGCCGCTATCGCCAGCTCCCGATTGTCGCTGGGCGAGATATCCGGCAACCCGACCCGCACATCTTCGATCGTCGCCCGCCGCCCCCGCACCAGGCCAAAGGCCACGGCCCGGTTATATGCGGTGACCACGATGTCGGCGAGCACGAAGCCGAAATACGCCTGCCGCCGTGTCAGGAAGCGCCACCGCTGCTCGCTCATCGCCTTAGCCGTTGCCAGGTTCGCCGTTTCACTCTCGCCGAAATCGACCAGCCCGATCCCCGGCCCCCCGGCCGCGATCATCCATCGCAGCGCCCGGCCATCGTTAGCGGCGTCATTCGCGTGCAGCATCGGCGAGATCGGCTTCCACTGCTCCGCTTCATCGTGAATGATGAGCGACCCCGAACGCGGCGGCGTGCGGTACTGCTCCCGCTTCGCCTTGACCATGCCCGAAGGCACCGTCACGTCCCACAGAAAAACATGCGTCCCCGCGTTCAGCCGTACCCGATCTTCCAGCCACTTGCTGTATCGCTGTAGCCAGAGAAGGATCGGGGCAAGGTCCGACTCGCCTCGCAGCGCCCCCACCGGTCGATTGACGGCATAGTGCAGCATCACCGGCTCTGGATCATCCACAACACGCCATATATCCGGGTGAGCCGCCCCCTTCCACCAGGTCCCATCCGGCTTCTCGTAACTGCCCACCTCGTGATACTGCAACTCCGTCTCGTAATCCCCCGGCTTCCACTCGATCCGATCAATGCGTGAGGCCGGCATAAGCCGTAGGTAGCTCATCCCATCCGCCGGGTTCAGGAACAGCACCGGGAACAACTCCCCAGACCGGCTCAGCTCAGCACACATCTCCGCTTGTCGCAGCATGAGCCGATTCTTTGGATGAGCGACAAAGCGCCGGATATAGCGGGCCAGCGGCCGGTAATCGCTGGACAAGGTAATGCCATCGGCCACCACGTAGGACGTGATAAGTCCGATGATCCGCCGGGCCAGCGGATTGGAACGCCACGCTTCGAGCGCATCCGAAAACTCTTTGCTCAGCTTGCCCCAATCTTTGTCTAGGTCATTGCCGGCTGAGAACGCGGGAACAAGCCCATCGTCATCACGACTGACGGGCACCGCACTCACTTTCGCCAGCCACGCTACGAATCGCTGCCAGACATTCACTTCACGCTCTCCGCTCCACGCGCCACGCAATACGCAACACGCAATACGCAACACACCTCACGCCTTACCCCTACACTCACTCCCCAAGCAAATCTGGCGCCTCAACCACCACCGACTCAGCATCCCCCGATCGCCACTTCAACGCAGCCAGTGCCAACACGAACGAATCCGCCCGATCATCGTGCTCACCCTCCGGCGCTCGCAGCGTCGCCCCCTCGATGCTCGCCAGTTGCGCCAAGGTCTCCGGTGAGCGAATCGTGACCGATCCATCTCGGAAGCAGTCGGCCGCGTGATCGTACATCAGCGCCTTGCCTTTCGTGTTGCTGAGCCACCCTTCTTTGCCATCGTGCCCCTTGAGCCGCCGCACGTTCGGAGCGTTGTCCCGCAGCCACAGGAGCACTGCATGTCCGTGATTGTTCCGCTCCACCAGCACGCCGGCGCCGTTGTAGTGCTCGGCCAACGACGCCAGGTGCGCCGCAAACACGGCCGGCTCGAATTTCCCGGCCAGCGACGCCACCTCCGCCCAATCCTCGGCATCCAGAACAGTCGCCGCCGAGTCATCGCTAGTCGGGTTCCCCTCCGCCGGATCCGCCCCGATCACGTACGCCCGCCCAGCCCTTGGCATCTCGTACACGCTCAGCCCTGGGATCGCGAATCCTTCGCCCGCCGCTCCTCGCTCTACGTAACACGCCCGCAACCAGGCGAACGGAAACCGCTTATCGGACGTCCTCGCTGCCAGCGCTTCTTCATCCGTCGCCGGGTATTCCTGATACAGCGCATCCAGCGAGCCATCCCGTGCCTCAATGTCCCGCTTCTGCGCCTCGTACCATGCCACATCTCGATCCGGCCGCGCCGACCAGGGCAGGAAGATCGGGAGCCATTCGCTCTCGCCACGCCGGGCCGCCCGATAGATCCGCTTGAAGACCGATTGAGGCTTTGCCTTGTCTGCCGTGCTCAGCAGGATCAGGCGGCCGCCGGCGTCGATCGTCGGCTTGACCGCGTTCAACAAGTCCTGTAGATCCGGCGCAAAGTCTGCCTCATCCACGATCGCAAGCGTCGCCGTGTAGCTCCGCCCGCCCGTTGTCGGGAACGCCAGCGCCGCCGAGCCGTTAGACAACCGCCACTCGTGACCGCTGTCCTTGGTCACCGCCCGGCACCGCAGGAACCCAGGCAGCCGCTCATACATCCCCTTCAGCCGGAAGTCGAGCAGATGCACGGCCTCATCGTCCCGCTTGCTGAAGAACAGCACCGTCGCCGCCGGCCGGAACTGCATCAGCCACAGCGCAAAGCCCACGGACAGCCAGCTAAGCCCGAGCTGCCGGGCTTTCAGCACGACGACCAGTCGATTGTCAAGGAACCGTTGCAGCACCCCATATTGCGCAGGCCACAGCCTGAATCGAATCCAATCGCGCTCATGCGCGTCGTAAACGTAGCCATACGTGTCCAGAAAGTAGGCCGGCGACAACGCACATTTCAACCACTCCCTGCGCTCCACACCCTACGCCTCACGCAACACGTAACACGTAACACGCAACACGTTCTACACTTCGCTCTCCCCATTCCCCGCTTCCCACCCCACACCCAACCTCTCCCTTTCCCACCGCTCCAGATCCTCAACCGCCCCGGCGTAGTCGTCAGCCGTAAACTGCACATCTCCCTTCACTTCCACCGCCTGACGCTCGACCAGCCGACCTCGCACTTGCAGGAGCAGCTTCGCCGCCCCAACCGCCGCGGCGTCCTTGTCGGAAAGCGCCACATCCACCAGGTGCCCGAGGACCTCCGGCAGCCGATCATCGACCTCCGTCCCGACCAGCCGCCACACCTCGTCCCAAAGCTCCTCGTCCTGCTCCCACCGCCGCAGTGTGCGATCAGTGACGCCCAGGAACTCGGCCCACTCGCGTTTCGTCTTCGGCACCCGATGTGGCCTCGGCGTCGCCAGCCACGCCGCGTGCTTCTTCTTTTCGGGGCTTAGTGCCATTGTCACTTGATCAAGTGCAGCAGTAGCGAGGTTACCGCCGCGCCGCCGACCAGAACCTGCGAAAGCGAAATCCAATACACCATCCGCTCCAACTTGCCCAGGCGTCCGTTGCGGATAGCCCGCTGCAGCTCGGAGACCTGCTCCTGAAGCACGGCCAGGCGAACATCCACTGACGCGGTGCCCCGGCGGGTGAACGAGGCCGTGGTCGCACCGGATACGCGCTCCGTGGAGGCCTCCACCGCCTCGCGGCGCAAAGCCTCGATCTCCCGCTTTGCGAACGCGATCTGATTCAACAGATGGACCGGAGCATCACCGCCGTAGCTGGCCCGCTTCACCTCCAGATGGTGCAGCGTCTGTCGCCACGCCTCGATCAGATCGTCGTTGCCCACAAAAAAGCCCCACGCCGCAGAGTTTTCCCCCTCCCCGCGACGTGGGGCACGTGCAAAGTGAGTATCAAGTTCGTTTAGCTGAATATAACAAACGTTTGTCGGGTTGTCAAGAGGTTAGTTTGGCTTCCTTTTGCATTTCACACTTGCGCAACCGGAACAAATGTGCTATTCTGCGATCAGCGTGGGGTACACGCCGCGGGCGCTGGTGGTCCCCCTCCCCCGCCACCAGCGCCCTCATAGCCGATCCAGCGGTGACTTGTATAATTCCTTCACGTCCACGGCTGCTAGCTTCACATACATCCGGGTCACAGTCATATCCTTATGACCGAGCAGATACTGCAGCGAATAAGGATCACCTCCGCCGCGTAGATAGAAAACTGCAAACGTGTGCCTGAACCGGTGAGGATAGCATCGAGCGACGCCGGCGCGCTTTCCAATCCGTCGGACAAGGCGACTGGCGACCCGACGGTCGAAAGCGCGCAGGTTCTGAGTCACGAAGAGGTTCGGTACATCGCACGACGGTCTCATCATTAGCCAACGCCACAACGCCATCTTGCACCGTTCTCCTATCACCACGGTTCGTGCCGTGTTGCCCTTCCCGACAATTCGGATCTGTCCAGATTGGAGATCGACGGCATCTACGGGTACAGAACATAGCTCCGAGATGCGCAGTCCGGCGTCGAGAAGCAAGCAGATCATAGCGTAGTCGCGATCTGCGTGACGGCCCTGTCGCGCTGTCTCAAGGATACGTTGTATCTCACTGATCGAGAAGGGCTCAGGCTGCCAGGTATTCCGAGGACGCTTAAGCTTGGCCGCCGGATCGGATTCCAGGAATCCCTCAGCAACGCACCAGGCAAAGAAAGCCTTGATTTTTGCAATCCGTTGATCTCGCGTTGCATCCGCGTAGTTGGAAATCATGGAAGCTGCCCATCGTTGGAGATGCACCGGCGTTATCTGTCGAGCATCTTTGATGCATTCAGGGGGCAGGGATCGAAGGAGCTGTTTAAAAGCGCGTTGATACGTCTCCAGGGTGGTTTTGCTTACCCCGGATGCCCGGCGCGACAACATGAATCCGTCGATCAATACAGGAAGGGCTGTGGCATTTGCCTCATGAAAAAGGGGACCAAACTCATCAAAAAAGGACACGGCCCACCTCCTTTTGAAGAGGGCCGTGCCCAGTTGGTGGCCCATACGGGACTCGAACCCGTGTCTCAGCCTTGAGAGGGCTGCATCCTAGGCCGCTAGACGAATGGGCCACACAGCGAGGGGATTTTACCTAGAACGATAAGTTTTGTCAAATCGATCTCCAGCCTGGTATAATGATTCCATCTAAGGCGGGTTCAAACCCCGCCCCGGCACCCCCGCCGGGAAGATGAGTAGAGGAGTGGTTTATGTCTATGTTGCGCACCCCGGAGGAGATCACCAGGGCGTTAGATCGCGTCCTGTATCAGGTCCAGAAGCCGGCGCGCTATATCGGCGGCGAGTGGAACAGCGTTGTCAAGGACTGGGAGCGAACGGCCTATAAGGTCGCGCTGGCCTTCCCGGACATCTATGAGTTGGGTATGTCCAATCTCGGGTTGGCCATCCTCTACGATATCGTCAACCGCCAGCCGGACATGCTGGCCGAGCGCGTCTACGCGCCGTGGACGGATATGGAGGCCGTCATGCGGCGTGAGGGCATCCCTCTCTACTCCCTGGAGACGCGCCACCCTCTGATCGACTTCGACATCGTCGGCTTCAGCCTCCCTTACGAGCAGCTCTACACCAACGTGCTCAACATGTTCGATCTGGCGGGTATCCCGATCCGCTCAGTCGACCGCACGCTGGAGCATCCTCTCATCATCGCCGGCGGCAGCGCCACGTACAATCCCGAGCCCATGCACGCCTTCATCGACGCGTTCGTCATCGGCGAGGGGGAGGAGGTGATCCTGGATGTCATCCGGGCCTACGGTGCCTGGCGATCCGAGCTCGAGGCGCGCCGGACGGAGTGGGCGGGCCTGGATCGTGAGGCGCGTGAGGCATTGCTCCGCCGCCTGGCTCTCGTTCCCGGCGTGTATGTCCCCGCGTTCTACGAGGTGTCCTACAACCCGGATGGCACCATCGCGGAGGTGCGCCCCACCCGGCCAGAGGCCCAGTTCCCGGTGGTCAAGCGCATCGTGCCCGTGCTGCCGCCGCCCGTGACCCGCTTCGTCGTCCCCTATATCGATGTGACCCACAATCGGGGAGCCATTGAGATCCACCGGGGGTGTACACGCGGCTGTCGCTTCTGCCATGCGGGCGTGGTCTATCGCCCCGTGCGGGAGCGTCCGGTCGACGAGATCCTCGACGCCGTGGAAGAGATCGTTCGCGAGTGTGGGTTCGAGGAGATCTCCTTCCTCTCCCTCTCCTCCAGCGACTATACCCATATCGATGAGTTGGTGCGGCGGTTCGTGGAGCGATACCGCGATCGTGGGGTCTCCATCGGCCTGCCCAGCCTGCGTATCGAATCCTTCAGCGTAGAGCTGATGGATATGCTGGAGAGAGGACGCCGACGCTCCGGGTTCACCTTCGCCCCGGAGGCGGCTACCGACCGGCTGCGCGATGTGATCAATAAGCCCATCGCCACCGAGGCGCTGCTGCGCGTGGCCGAGGAGGTGTACTCGCGTGGGTGGACCACCATCAAGCTCTATTTCATGATCGGCCATCCCACCCAGACCATGGAGGACGTGAAGGCGATCGCCGATCTGTCGTGGGAGGTGATGAGGATCGGGCGTCGGGTGATCGGAGGCAAGGCGAAGGTGCGCGTCAGCGTATCCACATTGGTGCCCAAGCCGCACACGCCGTTCCAGTGGATTCCTATGGAGGGCGAGGAGACCATTCGGGACCAGATCGCGTATCTGCAGAAGCGGCTGCGCGGCCGCGGGTTCCATTTCAACTGGAACGACCCCCGGGAGACGCTGATGGAGGCGTTTCTCAGCCGGGGCGACCGCCGCCTGGCCGACGTCATCGAGCGGGCCTGGCGGTTGGGCGCCAAATTTGATGCCTGGCAGGACCACTTCCGGGATGATGCCTGGATGCGGGCCTTCGCCGAGCACGGTTTGGATCCCGACTGGTATGCCCGTCGAGAGCGATCGATCGGTGAGACCCTGCCCTGGGATCACATCAGCACAGGTGTGAAAAAGACCTTCCTGATCGAGGAGTATCGGCACAGCCTGCAGGGGGCGGTCATCGATGACTGTCGTGAGCATTGCTTCTCCTGTGGGATCCTGGCCCAGTTCAGGGAGCTGCGGCGCCGGGTGCCGGACGAGGCGTGGGGATGTCCCCCCTTGGGGCGGGGAAAGCGACGCCAACCTGTGGATGTCCATCCTGTTCCGCTGTATTATAATGAGGAGATGTCTCCCGACCTGGCGGAGAGGGCCGGGCCACGTGTGCCTCAGCGTGCGGGTCGGGTTCTCACGGGCGAGGATGGGCACGAGGAAGCGACGGTGACGTGACGGCGGTTCGCTGCCCGGCGGTCTTGATGGGCGTAACTCCCCTGGAAACTGTCGAGCGGTAGGCGGGGAGCGCCCTCTGCTTCTCGTGCGGATCATCTGGCTCTCGTGGGTTTTCTGCTCTTCGGAGGCCGATATGGTGCGGACGATCTGGGAGCACATGTTTACCTACGCTGGCGACCTCGTCAACCTGGAGGACCTGCGCGGCCAGCTGACGGCTCGGCTGGCGCTGCTGTTGATGGGGGCCAGCGGCCTGGCGGCGTGGCTGACGCTGCCCAGCGCCCCCTTCCCCCTGGTCGCGTTTTGTTTGTTCCTCGCCGTGTTTGGGTTGGGGATAGGCGTGCGGGTGTTGAGCCGCTCGCACGCGACGCTGGCGCGCCATCTGCTGGTGTGGGGACTCCTGGCCGAGCTGCTGCTCGCCATGTGGCTGTCCTTTGACCCCTGGGTGCCCTTCTTCGGGCTGATCCTGGCCTTTATCAGCGCGATGTTGGTGGCGGGCAGCGGGCTGGCGACGGCGGGCATCGTCGTGGGCGCGGCGGCGTGGTGGACATACGAGGGCGTGCGCGCCTATCCGCTGCTCGAGTTATTCGCCGGACTGATGCTGAGCGCGGCCGTGGGATGGCTGGTGATGCGTACGCTGTACACCGCGCTGCAATGGGCGTGGAACATGCAGAAGCGGGCGGACCAGCTCCTGGAGATGGCGCGGGATCGCCAGGTGGAACTGGGTCGTGCCCTGAAGTCGCTGGAGTGGGCCAATGCGATTCAGCGTCGCACCCAGCGTGAGCTGGCGGTGGCGCGACGGCAGGCGGAGGAGGCGCGGCGGATGAAGGAGCAGTTTGCCGCCAACATCAGCCACGAGCTGCGCACGCCGCTCAATCTGATCCTGGGCTTCAGCGAGCTCATGTATCTCTCGCCCGAGGTGTACGGTGACATGCAATGGCCGCCAACCCTGCGCCGGGACGTTTACCAGATCTATCGCAGCAGCCGTCATCTGCTGGAGATGATCGACGACATCCTCGACCTCTCCCGGTTCGAGATGGTGGGATTTACCCTCAACAAGGAGCCCACGCCGTTGGAGCCGCTGCTGCGAGGAGCGGTGGAGATCGCTCGGGATCTCTTCCGGGGACGCCCCGTTCGCCTGGAGGTGGAGATCGCCCGGGATCTGCCCGTGCTGGAGATCGACCGCACCCGCATCCGCCAGGTGCTGCTCAACCTGCTCAATAACGCACAGCGTTTTACCGAGGAGGGTACGGTGCGGTTGGAGGCGAGGCAGTCGGACGGCGAGGTGCTGATCAGCGTCAGCGACACGGGCCCGGGCATTCCAGCGGATAAGCTGCCGTACATCTTCGACGAATTCTATCAGGTCGATCACTCCCTGCGTCGCAGTCACGGGGGGGCCGGGCTGGGCCTGGCGATCTGTAAGCGGTTCGTGCAGGCGCATGACGGGCGCATCTGGGTGGAGAGCCAGGAGGGGGTCGGATCCACCTTCTTCTTCACCCTGCCCATTCCGGGGCGGTATTTGCCCGCCTCGGATCTGCATGCCGAGCACCCGGTGGAGCCTCCCTGGCCTGACCCCCGTCCCCGCATTCTGGTGTTGGACCCTGACCCGGCCGTGGCGGCCATGATACGTCGCCATGTTGCGGGTTACGATGTCGTGCAGGTGGAGGATACGGATCGGCTGGCGGAAGAGGTGCTGATCCATCACCCGAGGGCGGTGATCCGCAACGTGCCGCCCGGGGGACGGCGTAGCTCCGATGGTATCACGAACGCCCCCGTCCCTTTGATCGAGTGCTCTCTGCCCAGCCGGGCGTGGGTGGCTCGCGATCTGGCGGTGGCGGCCTGCCTGACCAAGCCGATCACGGGCCAGCAGCTCCTGGCGGAGATCGAGCGCCTGGGCGACGTCCGGGAGGTGCTGGTTGTGGATGATGATCGAGGTTTCTGCCAGTTGGTGGATCGGATGTTGAGAACGGCGGGTCGCACTTTTGACGTGCGCCACGCTTATGACGGCGAGAGTGGGTTATCGGCCATGCGTGCGCGGCGACCCGATCTCGTGCTGCTGGATCTGGTCATGCCGGGCGTGGATGGGTTTGGCGTGTTAGAGAAGATGCGGCAGGATCCCGCGTTGGTGGAGATCCCCGTGGTGTTGTTGACGGCTACCAGCTATGCCGAGGATGCCCTGGCGCAGCGCGGCGGTCAGGTGGTCATCTATCGTCCGGATGGGCTACGCCCGGTCGAGATCCTGCGTTGTCTGGAGGCCGTGATCGGGGTGTTGGAGCCGCGTTATGATGAGCGGTCGGTGCCGGAGGAGGCGATGGGATGATGTAATTGGTGTTGCGTATTGCGTGTTACGTGTCACGTGTTGCGTGTTGCGTATTGCGTGTTGCATCGTGGCTCCCCGCTTCCCATTCTCCGCTTTCTGCTCGGCGCTTATACCACCCCAAGCTCCCGTAGCGCGTTCAGGACGTCATCCCGGCGGACGGGCTTCGCCAGGAAGAGAGAGGCACCCAGCGAGTAGGCCAGCTCCGGGTCATTAAAGACGGAGCAGACGATGACCGGAATGGCGGATGTCTGTGGACGCGTGCGCAGCATTTGCAGCACCTCCCAGCCATCCATTTCCGGCATCATCACGTCCAGCACGATGGCGTCAGGGTTCAGCTCCTGTGCCAGCTGTAGCCCCTCCCGGCCGCTGGCGGCTGCCACCACCCGGCAGGCATGGCCGGTGAGATAGCGCTCCAGGAGTTCCACCAATCCCTCGTTGTCGTCGATCACCAGCACGGTAGGGCCGTAAACGGACATATGAAGGGCGATGGAGCATCCGGTCTCTGGATGGCGCGTCTCCTCCAGATCCCAGCCTTGCTTCTCGATCAATTGGGTGATCGCGGCCGGAGGGGTGGATCTCATCGCGCCATGGGCGGGCGTATAGCTCAACCGAAGGGTAGCCCTCTCCTCCCCTGTCGCCAGTACGCCCTCGATCACTCCGCCCTGGGCTTGCTGCACGGCATAGCTCAGCAGGCCGGTCAGGATCTGCTGAGCGACGGTGGGATCGGCCGAGATGACGAACTGTTCCGTAGGGGCGTGGATCTGGAGGCGGATATGGCGCTGTTGGGCGAGCCGCTCCACGGCCTTACAAGCTCGCTGCAGGAGACGGCGCGCGTCGATGGGGCGAGGGTGGGGCTCCAGCCGCCCCATCTCCGCCTGGAGCGAGGAGAGGTGAACGGCACGGGGCTCCTGGGGGGCTTGCTGAAAGTAGCGGGCCCATAGGACGGCTGCGACGCTCTCCTCCGCGCGGCGGAGATCCCGATACGCTTGGCGTAGGGAGACTCCTAGCTCGCGTGCGGTTTCCTGGATCGTGATCCCTTCGACGTAGTGGAGGTGGAGCAGGTTGTACAGACGAGCATGGGGCGCGCGGAAAGGGACACTCGGGCCAGGGTTCAGCGTCTCGATGGCGTTGATCAGCTCTCGTCGCAGGAGCTGGCCGGCCGTCTCGCTCGCACGCTCGGCCGCGTGGGCCAACTGTTGAGCCAACGGGTGGCTTTGAAGACGTGGGAAGTCATATAAATGTGCCAGCGCCTGTCTCACCTGCTCGATGACATTCGCCGGCGGGACCGCGGACTCTGATAGCGCCGGATCGTCGTGGCTCATTGGCTTGCTCATCGTACAAAGTGGCATCCAAGTGACATGTATTTGGCAAAAATAGGATGGACTTAGGAAGAGAGCGAACGGTATACTGGAGTGACCCAAATGATTATACCACAATCTATCGTCAGATTCTGTCTGTCTACCGATCGGCCCTCATGGTTGTCAGTTGCAGGGGATCAGCGCACCCCAACAGTCCATCCTCACGATGCCGAAAGGAGGTCAGGAGATGAGCGCAGAGACACGAATGAGCCGACGGGATTTCTTGCGCCTTTCAGCGGTTGGCATTGCCGGCGCCGCCTTGGCGGCTTGTCAACCTGCCGCGCCGGCGTCCAAAGCGCCGGGCGGAGGGGAGGTGCCGAAGGCCGCCGAGGAGAAGATCCGCATCGTATATCAGGACCGTGGAGGTGAGGCCTTCCCGAAGGCTTGGGAGTGGTCTAAGGAGAAGTTCGCAGAGCTCCATCCGGAGATCGAGGTCCAGTTTAACCCGCAGCCAGACGGCTGGATTGAGAAGCTTTTAGCTCAGTTTGTCGCTGGCACGGCGCCTGACCTCTTCAACGGATGGGGGGATAACCTGCCCATGTTCGCCCAGAAAGGGCAATGTCTCGATCTCCGTCCGTATGTGGAGATGGATCTCTCGACGGAGATCATCAATGACTGGGTTCCGAATCAGCTCATGTCCTTCGTGTGGCCGGATATATGGTATGCTATCCCCCAGTACTGCGGCAACCTGGTCCTCTTCTGGAACAAGGACATCTTCGACGAGATGGGGGTGGAGTATCCGCCTCAGAGCTGGGATGATGCTTGGGACCACGATAAGTATACGGAGGTTCTCAAGAAGCTCACGAAGAAGGAAGGGGATCGGATTGTCCACTGGGGCGGGTGGATCGGCTACTGGTACTCCGGGAAGACCGAGATCCGGCTTGCGGATTTCGGCGGCGGGGCCGTGGACCCGGACGATTGGACGCGATGTGCGCTGGATGATCCTCCCAACCAGGAGGCCCTGGAGTGGATTCGCGCCCGGATGTACGACGACAACACCATCGTCCGGCCGGATATGGTAGAGCAATTCGGAAGTGTCACCTCATTCGCCCCCGGTAAGGCAGCCATGGCGGAGGAGGGCTCCTGGGTGTTGGAGCGCCTTGTGAAGGCCGAGCCGCAGTTCACCTGGGACGTCGCCCCGCTTCCCAAGGGTCCGGTGAATCACACGACGATCAACACGACGGACGGTTGGGCCATCTGGAAGGGGAGCAAGCATCCCGATGCCGCCTGGAAGCTGATGACGTTCCTCATCACGAAGGATTACGCCCTGGCCATGGCCAGAGCCCAGGGGCTACAGCCGGCACGGCGTTCCTTCCTCCCGGATTGGATCCGGATCATGCGGGAAACCTTCCCGGCGCTGGAGAATGTGAGACTGGAAGTCTGGCAGGAGGCGATGGATAAGAACCTGGGCATCATCTGGCCGTACTTCCCCGATCACGCTGCGGCCAAGGAGATCCTGGTGCCAGCATATGACAGCGTCTTCGTAAGTCAGGAAGCTGGCGTGGAAGCCATCGCCAAGGCGGCCAAGGAGGTGACGAAGGTCGAGCGGGAGAAGTTCCCTGACCTCCAGGGGACCAAGCCGCCTTACGCGACCAAGAATTGGTAAAAAACCAATCGGATAGGAGGCAAGGGACATCATCGCGCTCCCCCAGATGATGACCTTGCCTCCTGTGCTTGAGAGTCGTACTTGTGCCTCAATACCTGCTGGTGAGTAATGGGCGGCGGGTGCCTGAAAGGCGATAGGACTCCTCTGAGAGCGTGTCTGAGAAATGCCGTTGTCTGCTACGGGGAGGCTCGGGGAGGCGGAGCCCCTCCGGAAAAGCCCATCTTCCGTCTTTGATCTGCCCGATCTCGGCCCAGATCCCTGCGGGAAGGGCTGAGAAAGGCAGGTGCAGGCCGGAAAGGTGGGATTTCCGGGGAGGGGAGATCTCCTTCACACCTTCCCCTGTGGAGCTGGTAGCTGAGGGAGCCCTCAGACACTGCACCGGTGACCTTCTGACACGCTCTGGGTTACCGGGCAACTCATCCAAAGACACAATGGGGTTGGGAAATGACATCTGGAGAGGGGATTCGACAGGCCCGATGGAAACTCCACCTGAAACCCAGCACGATGGAAGCGATCGTGGGATATTTGTGCATATCCCCATGGATCATAGGCTTTCTCGTATTCACCTTGGGGGCGATGCTCGCCTCTCTCGGTATTAGCTTTCTTCGCACGGATATGCTCACAGAAACCAGATTTGTGGGCTTGGACAATTACAGGAAGATGATCAGCGATTCGTTGGTCCGTAAATCGCTGATCAACACCGCTTACTATAGCTTCGCTATGGTCCCGCTGGGCACGATTATCGCCTTGCTCATTGCCCTGCTCTTGAACCAAGGGGTGAAGCTGCAGGGCACCTTCCGCACGATTTACTATCTGCCCTCTATCGTCTCCGGGGTGGCTGTTGCCGTCCTGTGGGCGTGGCTTTACAACCCAGAGCTCGGGCTGATCAACGCCGTGCTGGCTAAATTCGGCATTCAAGGGCCTCGATGGATCTATTCGACGCGATGGGCTATGCCTTCGATGATCATCATGTCCCTCTGGGGAGCCGGCGGCAGCATGCTGATCTTTCTTGCCGGATTGCAGAGCATTCCCACGATGTTGTACGAGGCTGCCACGATCGATGGAGCCGGCCCATGGCGTCGATTTTGGCATATCACGCTTCCGCTGTTGACCCCCACCATCTTCTTCAGCGTCGTCATGAGGATTATCGGGTCATGGCAGATCTTTACGCAGGCGTATGTGATGACCGCAGGAGGGCCTAACAATGCGACCCTCACGGTCGTGCTGTACCTCTACCGGAAGGCGTTTGAGCAGTTCCACTTTGGATATGCTTCCGCGATCGCGTGGGTGCTGTTTTTCATCATCCTTGGATTCACCTTGCTTATCTTTAAGAGCTCGGAATTGTGGGTGTTCTATGAAAGCGAAGTGAAGAAGTAAAAGGTTCGTTGAGGGAGGAGATGCTCATGACTGTGGCATATTCCATGGCTCGCTCTTGGCAGCGATTTAGAGCCAATCCATCTCGGATCTTATTGCGGGTCTTGCTTTATATCCTGCTCGTCATTGGGGCTGTCATCTTTGCCATGCCTTTCGTTTGGATGGTGCGCACCTCGGTCATGCCGGGTTGGCAGGCTTATGCTTTCCCTCCCCAATGGATACCCGCACGGATCGATTGGAGCAATTGGAGACGGCCTTGGGAGGACTATCCATTTGCGTTGTTCTTCAGGAACTCCGCCTTCTACGCCATAGGCAATGTCACCGGCAGCGTCATATCGACATCCATAGCTGCTTATGCGTTTGCTCGGCTGAAATTCCGGGGACGTGATGTCCTGTTCATCATGGTGCTGAGCACGATGATGTTACCTTTCCAGGTCACCCTGATCCCTCAGTATGTGCTTTTCACAAAGCTGGGATGGGTGAACACCTACAAACCTCTGATCGTGCCGGCGTGGCTTGCGGCAAGTGGTTTCAACATCTTCCTGTTCAGACAATACTACATGACGATCCCGAGGGATCTGGACGAGGCGGCGAAGATCGATGGGTGTAGCCTCTTTGGGATATATTGGCGGATCCTCCTGCCTTTGAGTATGCCGGCCTTTGGCGTTGTGGCTATCCAGCAATTTACCTTTGCCTGGAACAACTTCATGGGCCCCCTGATTTACCTAAACCATCAGGAGAAGTTCACTGTGTCCCTCGCCCTTCGGCTATTCCAAACCCATTACACCCTTGATATGCAAGCACTGATGGCGGCGACGATCGTGGCATTGATCCCGGTGATTACGCTGTTTTTCATCGCACAGCGCTATTTCGTCCAGGGTATCGTGATCACCGGCGTCAAGGGATAAGGGCCGAGCGCCTTCAGAACCTAGGGGGTAAAGACGATGCGAATTCTATACCTGGACCTCGACACCTTGCGACCGGATCATCTGGGATGCTATGGGTATCATCGTGAGACCTCGCCGAACATCGATTGGATTGCCTCTCAGGGAGTCCGATTTGAGAATTGCTACGTCTCCGACGCTCCCTGCTTGCCATCACGGGCTTCCGCCTTTACAGGGCGCTTCGGGATCCACACGGGCGTTGTGGGACATGGAGGCACGGCGGCGGATCTTCGCATTGAGGGGGCTTCCCGCAGGTTTACGAATAATCCGGATCGCTGGCCGTGGATGATGGCCTTGCGTCAAGCTGGTATCTACACGGCTTCCATCAGCCCGTATGCGGAACGCCATGGGGCATGGTGGTTCTATCATGGCTTCCGGGAGATGTTTAACCCGGGCAAGCGCGGCATGGAACGCGCGGATGAGGTCGCCCCTTATGCCCTACGTTGGATAGAGCAGAACGGCAAACGTGACAATTGGTTCCTCCAGCTGAACTTCTGGGACCCTCATACTCCCTATCGAACCCCGATCACTTTCGGGAATCCTTTCGCGGACGACCCCATACCGGATTGGATAACCGATGAGATCATCGAGGCCCATTACCACAGCTACGGCCCGCATAGTGCTCATGATCCCGCGGGTTATGGCCCCTTTGATCCCAAGCGATGGGCCCAGTCCTTGCGTGTTCCCGAGGAGGTCCTGGCCCGCTTCGAGACGCTCCCTTCCGAGATCAGAAACCGGGAGGACTTCCGTAAGTGGATTGACGGGTATGACATTGGGATCCGCTACATGGATGACTATATCGGTAAGGTTCTTGAGGCGCTCGATGCCCAGGGGGTGCTGGACGAAACCGTGATCATCGTGAGCTCCGACCACGGGGAGAATCAGGGTGAGCTGAATGTGTATGGAGACCACCAGACGGCGGACCACATTACTTCCCGTGTGCCTTTGATCGTGCGTTGGCCCGGCCTGACAGAGCAGCGTGTGGACCATGCTCTTCATTATCAGACGGATTGGGCGGCTACAGTGCTTGAGTTAGTGGGCGCGCCAATTCCCCCCTTATGGGATGGGGTCAGCTTCGCCTCCGCTTTCCGTAGGGGTGAGGAGGCCGGACGTGACTGCCTCGTGGTCAGCCAGTGTGCGTGGAGCTGTCAGCGGTCGGTGCGTGTGGGACCCTGGTTGATGATCCGAACCTACCATGATGGGCTGAAGGACTTCCCGCCCATCATGTTGTTCAACGTGGAGGAGGATCCCCATGAGACGACGAACCTGGCCGATCAGCGCCCTGACGTGGTGAATGAATGTCTCCGGCTCCTGGATGAGTGGCATGCTCAGATGATGAACACCTCGTTGGATGATACGGATCCGATGTGGACGGTCATCCGTGAAGGAGGTCCCTTCCACACTCGCGGACATTTGGAATCCTACGCTCAGCGACTGCGTGAGACCGGACGGGAACATCATGCGGAGGCACTGTTAGCGCGACACGGTTCGGAGGGATGAGCGCGAGTTGAGCTGCCTGTTGCCTGTTGGCAGGGCACGAGGGTCGTGCTTGTCTTCGCTGTTCGTGGATCGCCAGGGGATCGGCTCCTGGTGTAAATATTGGCGATGCTCGCCATCTCGGCGATGCCTGAGCCAGTGCGAAGAAGGAGAGGGTGTACCGGGCCCTTTTGTGTTCGCTCGCTATCAGTTTCCCGGCAAACAGCCGCTCTTCTATGCTTTTATCAGCTTGATGATGGTGCCGGGCGTCTTGACCTTAGCTCCGCGCTTCATCCTGGTTCGCAACCTGGGATTGCTGAACCATCCACTTGCCCTTATCCT
>JAADGJ010000057.1:0-8772 GCA_013152435.1 Chloroflexota bacterium
CCGAGTGGAAACCGACCTCGGGGGATGCGCAGCTCTTTGAAGGATTCGACCGCAAAACGGGGGAGCGCAAATGGACTGCCACCCGAGTGGACCTGGTCTTCGGCTCCAACTCACAACTGCGCGCCCAGGCGGAATTCTACGCCCAGGACGACAACCAGGAAAAGTTCGTGCGGGATTTCGTGGCGGCCTGGGACAAAGTGATGAACCTCGACCGCTTCGACATCGCCTGGTGGTAAATGGCCGACGAGCAACCGGTTTCAGCGGACGGCGTATCGCTACCGCTGAACCGAAGCGTTAAACAAGACGTTCACTGCACCTCCCGTCCGCCCCGGGCGAGGGCCCCGGCAGTATGATGGCGTTGGTGGGAAACGTGCATGACGATGGGATAAGAGGTGGGCGAAAAGCGGTCAGGCTCTTTTCGAGAGATTGTCACCATGCATAGAACCAACCCACAGCAAAGGAGGAACTCCGATGGTCTATTCACGCGCATTCTTAGTCTTGTCCGTCCTCATCATGGTTGTCAGCCTGACGGCCTGTCAGGTCGCCCCACTGCCGACCGCAACGCCCACACAGACCACAACCACTGGCATGGCACCGGTCAATGATATACAGATGTATTACGAAATCCACGGCGATGGTCCACCGCTTATCCTCCTGCATGGCGGGCTGGGCAACGCCGACTACTGGGAAAACCAGATTCCCGTCCTCTCCAAGCAATACAAGGTGATCGCCGTGGACAGTCGCGGCCATGGCCGCTCCACCGTCTCGGAACAGCCGATCAGCTACGCGCTTATGGCCTCCGATGTCCTTGCGCTCATGGACTACCTGGGCATCGAGAAAGCGCATATCCTGGGTTGGAGTGATGGCGGCATCATCGGACTCTATCTGGCCATCCATCACCCGGACCGCCTGAACAAAGTGATCGCCTATGGCGCCAACTACAATCTATCCGGCGTGCGCGCTGACGTCGGTGAGAACGAGAAGTTCAACAATTACATCGAGAAGGCAGCGAAGGACTATCAGAGGCTCTCGCCTGATCCAACGCGGTGGGACGCATTTCTGGAGAACATCAGCCAAATGTGGGCCTCCGAGCCCAATTTCACCCCAGAGCAGTTGGGCAGCATCACCGTCCCAATGTTGATCCTCGACGGCGATAACGACGAGGCCATTTACACCGAGCATACAAAGGAAATGGCCGCCCTGATCCCGACGGCAGAATTGGTCCTTATCCCTGGCACGGGACACTTTGCTATGTGGGAGAAGCCAGAGGAGTTCAACAAGATCGTGCTGGATTTCCTGGCCGATAACCGATGACCCATGAGCAGGTAGTCTCCCTGTCTAGTGTTGATGAGCCCATGGGAGACCATTTTATGAGGCGATTCATGAATCGCCCCCGCCCCGGCAACACTCATGAGGGAGACTCCCCATGAGCAGGCAAGGGCAAAAAGGAGGCCTGGACCGGTGAGGAGAAATCGGCGAAGATGGATAATGCTCGTTTTTTCCGTGCTCGTTCCACTGCTTGCAGCGTACGGATTGTTGCGCTTCCTCCCATCCGCGTGGTCTGAGGAAGAAATCTCGTACTTCGATCCCCTGGATTACAGCCCCCTCGACCAGCGCGAGACGGTCTCCCCGACCGTCAGCAGCATACACTTTGACCTCGTCGGCGCTTTAGCCATTGCAGCCGGTTTCTCCATCACCGATGCAGCCACTATCCAGGCCTATTCCGAGGGCACGGATGCGGGCAACCTGCCGACCGTGAACCCGGTGTACACCTTTGACGCAGACCCGAATAACTATCCCGTCCCGCCGCCCATCACCAGCGTCATCACCAGCACCATCTGTCCCTCACCGGCAACCACTGGGCCGGACGTGTCCATGGGCTCCACCGACCAGATGAGTTGTCTCGAATGCTTCACCGATCGCTTTGGCCCCTATGGCGTCTTTTTCCACATGCCCCACAACCGCCCTAGCGAGCTAGGAGCCATCGAGGCTTGGGCTTTGGGCCTGACCGATACCCTGGTGGGTCAGGTCATCTTTGGCTACAGCAGCACGGTAGCCTTTGAGTGGCAAGACCCCGCCTATAACATCTACGAAACCACCCCCTGCTTCGTCACCGAGACCGCCACCATAGATACCGGCAGCATCCAGGCCGGCAGCCTACCAGCCTTTGGCATCTACCTGCACTCCCTGGGCGACAACTGGTCACACAAAGAGTGTATCGCCGCCGCAGACAGCGAGGGCTATCCCTTTGCCGCCCATGTCAAAGTAGACGGTCCGCAGGACCCTTTGTGGCCCTGCCGCTGGACCCACCACAAAGTGGAATTCGGCGACCCTCAATTGTTTCCCGACAGCAACCGGACCTTTAGTGGTACCCTGGCGCTCTACGATGCGCTGACGCGTTTTGCCGCCCAGAGCGAGCGACCGGTGTATCGCTCCATCCCCGTCACCGCCGAAGGAAACCACATCTACAACACCCTGTACACCTTTGTGCATACGACAACCGTCCGGCACCCAGAGGTGAGGCGCGAAATCGCCGACGAGCTGCGAAACTGGGCCCTGGAAACGAGAGAAAGCAAACCCGACTATTGGTTGAATAGGCTATACCTCCCCCTCACCATCAAGCGGGAGGGTTTCTGAGCAACAACGAGCACACCTATCTGAGACGCCGCTACGCGGCGCGAGTGAGCCGAGAGCCATCCAATATCAACGGAGTTTCTGATGAGAGAATTTTTCATTCCACTCCTGTCACACCTCATAGGGGAACTTCCCGTCCTGTTCGTGTACGTCGTGGGGATCATCCTCTCCCTGGCATTTTGGCGTCGGTACCCACGCCCGTGCGCGCTCACCTTGATCGCGATGGCGCTCCTGATACTGGCCTTGATCGGACAGGCCTCCATGGGCGCCTACTTCGCCTACAGGGGGCCCGGCCTGGGTCTGGAGCCCGGGAGACTGGGGCAAATGCTGATGGTTAGAACGCTCATAAGCTCCCTCGTCCGGGCACTGGCGTTCGGCCTGTTGCTGGCCGCGATATTCGCCGGCCGTGAACCGCAAGGGGAGGCGTAGCGAAGCGGCGAGGATTCTGTCTCCTGAGTTATCGGAGGCAGATTCCATCCGCCCCAACCCCAGAGCGTACCCGATCATTGACCCGCAAGGCGACCGAAGGCACCTCCGCGCAAGGCTCTTTCAAAGTCAGCGATGGGAACCGGGATGGCGGGGGCGTCCTCGCGTTCTGAAAATTACCGGCAAGATGTTCTGAGGGGTCTCCTTCAACGACCAGCTCCACAGGGGGAGGTGTGGAGGGGTCCTCCCCTCCACGGAAATCCCGGCTTTTCCGGCCTGTACCTGCCTCTCTCGGCCCTCTTTCCGCAGGACTCAGGCTGAGGCCAGGCAGGTCGAGGGCAAAAGAAGGGCTTTTTCCGGAGGGGCAGAGCCCCTCTGGGCCTCCCCCTCACACCGCGTCCAGGCAGAGCCGCGTCAGATAGTACAGCGTCGGCTCCGCGATGTGCAGGTTGTTGAGGAGCGGCTCGGTGTAGCGGATGTCGCCGTAGGTCGCCCCACCGAAGTGGTGCTGCGCTCCCACGTGGTTGTTCCAGTCCACCCCCTCCGTCAGGAAGCCGTACGGGCCATGATGATGCCGGGCAATGGCCCGCAGGATCGTCAGCCCCTTGCGCAGAAACCGCCGCCGGCCGGTATCCGCATATGCCTCCAGGTACGCCTGGGCCGCCTCGGCGTTCTCCCACAGGTAGGCCGTGTCCCACGAGCGCTCCATCCACAGCAGCCCTCGCGTCGCCACGCCGTTGCGGTCCTCCCGCATTTCGAACTGGCGTAACCCCTTCAGGGCCACATCGTACGCGAAGGCCGTGAGCCCCGAGTCGTTCAACAGCACCCCCAACCGGCGGAACGTGCGAAAGGCGACGGCATACGCCACGCACTCATGAGGATCGTAGGTGTCGTGGTTGATGGAGCCGAAGAAGCCATCGGAGGCGACGAACCGATCGGCCTGAGCTCGCAGGGCAGCGCGGTAATCGGCCAGCCCCGCCTCGGTGAGCCCGGCCCACAGATCCAGGATGAACAGCCCATCGGCGCTGGCGGCGAAGAAGGGGTCGTCCTCCCCCTCAGGGGTCCAGGGGTATGCGGAGCCGTCCGGCCGGGAGCGACGGGGAAACCAGCCGTTGTCCGCCATCTCCAGATGCTCGTCCAGCCAACGGGCATATCCCAGCGCGGCCGCCCGCATACGCGGCACGCGCCGATCGTCCCCCAGCATCCAGCTGAAGCGTAGCAGCTGATCGGCAATGCGAGCCGTGGAACCTGCACAGAACCAGTCGTCGCCCGACTTGTAGTTCAGACACAGCCGGCCGCCGGGGATATGACGATAACCGACGATGAAGCCGGTGTCCCAGTCGATGAATCCATCCTCCAGAACGTGATCCAGCAGCGCCAGCGCCTCCCGGCACACAGCGGGCTGCCCCATCACGCGGCCGTACTGGTACAGCTCCATAGCGCCGCCTACGGCGTTCGCCGCCCAGCCCGGCCCCTCCAGCACGCCGAAGTCGTGCCAGGTCATGGGCGTCCCCTCGGGGTCCACGAAGGTGGAGCAGGTGACCACGATACGGCACCAGGCAATGACGGGCGAAGCGCACCGAATCGTGCAGGCTATCCAGGATCGTATAGCCGGAATCCTCAGGCAGATAGAAGCCGGACGCGGGCATGTCTCCCTCCGAATCAGTAAACGCACTCGCAACGGATCGTGTCCACCATCGCCTGGACGTTGGCCTCGGGCGTGTGGATGGGGATATCGTGCGTGGAGAGGATGAGCCCGCCCGACCGGCCGAGGATCTCAAACGTCTCCAACACATGGCGTCGCACGTCGGCGGGCGTGCCGTTGGGGATGACGCCATACGTGTCCAACCCACCGTAGACGGCCAGCCGATCCCCGTATCGCTCCAGGAAGGCGCACAGATCATTGAGCTGCGGCTCCAGCGGATTGACGGCGTCGAAGCCCAGCTCGACGAGGGCATCCAACGCCGCGGTCAGGTCGCCGTCCGAGTGGAAGAGCACGGGCAGGCCCGCCGCGTGGGCGATGGCGATGGGCTCGGCGAAGCAGGCGAACACGATCTGACGGATGTGCCCCAGCGACAGCAGCAGCCCATCCCGGCCGGCGATGTCGTCCATCAGGTAGATGGCATCCACGTCCAGGCGCACCAGCCGCTCCACCAGCGCCGCGTAGATCCCCGCCCAGCGCCGTATGATCCGCTCCAGCACCTCCGGGCTATCGTATACGTCCAGGAACAGGTTCCGGTACAGCCGCATCCCGTGCAGGATCGTGAGCGGCCCCACCACATCCACGAAGATCGCCACGTCCGGAAAGCGCGCCCGATCCGCCCGGATGGGGTCGTAGACGGCGTCATCGGTGGGATCGGGAAGCGGCAGGTCGGGAACCTCGGCCAGGGAGTCCACCAGCGGGGCTACATGCCAGGCGGTGCCGTCCCGCTCGACGGTGGGGCCGGCCGGCCATGTCCAGCCGGGGAAGCTCTCCAGGACATCCGCCCCGAAGTGCGTGATGCGGAAGTGCTCGCCGTACCGGGCCGCATATCGGGCCATCAGCCGGCGGTCCATCCAGAAGTTGAACGGCGCCCGATCCGGGCGTTCCCGGCGGAGCGCCGCCCTCACCCGGTCCCGGCTGGACCAGGGGACATCGGACACGGATCATCCTCCCGGCTCGTACAGGATGAACCACCGCCCCATCTGGGACGGAGCGACTGTCAGATCGAGACAGGCGGCGGGCTCCAGGGCTCGCGTCTCGTCCACACGTCCGCTGAACAGATCGAGGGCCCCCAAATGCACTGCATGCCAGCCACGGGTATCCACCGGCAGGCGCACATGGATGGGATCTCCCCCCATCGCGCCCTCCGCTTCCAGATCGAGCCATTCATACAGAGGACCATCCTCGCCGCCCGTGTCCGGCCTAACCACGATCACGCACGCCCTCGCCACGCCCGGCGCCAGTCGCTCCGGGCTGACCAGGGCGAACAGCAACTCGATGGGATGCTGGCTCCACTGATAGGCTTCGCCATCCACCGTGATCCCCGTCGCGCCCGCGGCGAAGCACGCCAGCAGCCGCCCCGCCTCATCCAGCCGATAGCTGAGCAGGTCCCGGCCGTGATAGGTGATGCGGTGCCCCGCGATGAGGACATCATCCAGATCGATCGTCACTGGAGGCAGCTTCAGATTGAGTCGGGCGTCCGCCTCCTCATCGCGGAAGAACTCGCCCGACCAGCACTCGGCCAGCTCAGCATATTGGCGGGCGATGGAGATGGCACCATTGGGCGAGCGGCAGATCAAATAGTCGCCCGTGCGAGACAGCGCCTCCGGATGGTCATCGCCCGGGTAGGCCCCCAGCGCCTGCAGGATCTCGAACAGCGTGCGCCAGTCACGGCCGGTGGAGCCGGATTGATCGTCCCGTGGTCGGAAGCCCAGGGTGACCACCTGCCCCCGGCCGACACGTCGCCAGACACCTACAACCGTTACCTTGCCATCTCCTTCTTCCAGCCACGCGCATGGCTCGCCAGCCAGCGGTTCCAGCAGATAAACCCAGTCCGGCCGCAGGTCGGTATCGATGGTCATGGGGGCCACGCCCGCCAATGGCCCGCCGAAATGTATGGTCCCGCCCGGAGCCGGACGGCCGCCGAACAGGCTCCCCTGCGCCCCGATCCACCCGTCCCAGGACGCATCCAACAGCCGCCCGGAACCCTCATCTACGGTAGCGGGCGGCCCGGACCAGACCAGCGTGCCGCCGCCCTCCACGAACTGTCGCAGCATCATCTGCGTCTCGGGGCGCAGCAACGGCTCGAACAGGGCCACCAGATGGGTGTAGCGCCGCTCGCCATCCCTGCTCCGCACGACCAGCGTCCCATCCTCCACCGCGGCGCGCTCCAACAACTTCTGCTGGGTGATGTAATCGGCGTAGCCGTACTGCACCATCCAGCTCCCGAACCGCTCCTCCACGTAGAAGAGGTCTAATGGATAGAGCACCAGCACCGGGGTGACGCGAGCGCGATACTCCTGCACCCAGTTGGCGGGTGAACGGGTCACGCCATAAGCGGCCACCCCGTTGCGCATCCGACGCATCACCGGCCGGGGGGAGCCCCAGAAGCCACAATAGGAGAGCCCGTAATCGTCCAACGCGGCAAAGGAGGCGGCCATGGCCTTGCCATAGTGGTTGCGATCCGTGTTGCCTCCCTCCGGGTAGTCATTCCCCATGCCGGTGAGGAAATCCCCCCAACGAAAGACATCATAGCCCGTGGCGGCCGCCTCATGTTGCGAAGACGACCAGACGTACAGCGGCGTGTAGTCGTAGCGACTGGCCCCCTCGGGCAGTTGCTGGCCGAAGGCATAGTCGGGTGCAAACCAATCGCACGTGGGAGACTCCTGCCAGGTGGCATGGGCCTGGGTAAACATGGGGCGGCCGAAGCGCTCGGCGGCATAGTCTCGAGCCTGCGTGAAGAGGTCCACCACGTGGTCGTTGAGCAGGTGGTAGTAATTGCGACGCAGCCAGACGGTCCGGGCGATACCGGCCTCGTCCGGAGCCAGCACGTGCTGGCTGGGCAGTGTGGCTTCCGGCCCTTCCATGAAGTCGTGCTGGTGATAGGCGAAATACACCAGGTAGCGTGCGAAGTCCCGGAACTCGGCCCCGTACAGCGCGGCGTACCGGCGGGCAAGCCCATCGGTCAGGTAGCGAGCGTGGATCTCATCGTGGCCGATGTGCGCATTCAGGTGCCAATCCCACTGGATGTGCATCTCATCGGAGTAGAAGCCGCCGTAGCGGATACCGGCGCCCGCGTGCAGATCGACCACGTGCTTGAGAAAGTCCAACGCGTCCAGGGCGAAGTAGTCCATCTCGTCCACCCGGTAAACGACGACCGCCAGCAGATGGTGACCTCCCAGTCCGGGGGCACGACCATGCACCACGATCTCCCCCACGTGATACCCTCGATCGGGGGTCAGATCGCCGGTGACGTTGTACGTGCCCGGGTCCGTGATGGTATAAGCGGCCGTGTCGCTCACATCTTGAATGGCAGTCGGGTCCACAAAGTAGTAGGCCGAGTCCCCCAGCCGCTCCTCGCGAAAGGCGTAGACGCGGACGTGATCGACCGACAGACGACACGGCCCCTTGTTGTGAAACCAGGTCACCTGCAACGGCAGCGCCACCCGATAGCTGCCGTCCGGCGCAAAGGCGGCCTCCTGAAACTGAAACCAACGCCCGGGCTCGCGGCCACTTCGCCGCCACGGGATGCCCAGGTCAAGCGGAGACAGGATGCTGGCCTCAAAGTCGAGGCCGTACGAGGTGGCGACGTCGTATAGCCGTTTGTAGGTGTGGACGCACTCCGGATCGGTGGGATAGATGCGTCGCTCCATGCCGCCGAAGAAGTAATCATAGGACACGCCCACCCGTGGGATACCCACGCGCACGGCGTGCTCGCACACATCCACAAAGGAGCGCTGAAACGCCTGCGTCTTATAGGCCGGATCTTTCCCTACACGAACCATCTCCTCATCGCTGGTGATGACGAAGCCGGCGTAGCCACGAGCCAGGAGCCAGCGCCCTCGATCTTCCAGAACCCGGGTCATGTCCCTCTCCCATATTTCGGCAAGAGCAGGGCCGGGTGACCCGGCCCCATGCGCATCAACTTAACAGCACGGATGAGGCCCTCACTTGCCATTTTTCCCCTCCAAGAGCAGTCGCACCTGGAAGGGGAGGTGCGGAGGGGCTTC
>JAADGJ010000057.1:8913-32410 GCA_013152435.1 Chloroflexota bacterium
CGAGCCACCCCAGGGATGCAGGGTTACGCTTCCGTATCGCCTAAATTGATGCCTATGGGGGCCGGGTGACCCGGCCCCTACCCCGTTGTTGCTGCCCTCCAGGTAGGCGACCTGCAGGTCGCCCCTACGCTTGACAAAATGCCAGCGCTCCATGGCGCTGTCTCCTACGATCCGAGATGGCGGGACGGGACACGAATCGCCGCCGCCCACAAGCATCGCCCTACCGAGACGGCCACATCACCTCGACCTGCATGACCGGACGCTCATGGCGCACTTTGACGAGGGCCACGCGATGCGTCGGCACCCACTGCCAGCCCCCCTCCGCAGCATCCACATCCTCCACCGACGCCAGCGTCTTCCCTTCACAGGTGATCTCCGCCGGTGGACCCGACATCCCGCCGATCATCGTAAAGCTGAACTCGCCCGGCTGATCGCGCAACAGCAGGCGCAGGGTGTCTGTATTCCGCGCCGTCCGCACCACGGTCGCCCCGCTTGTGACGTGGATCGAATCCCCCGCCTCCCCCCGAAGCACCTGGGTGAGGCACGCCACCGGCAGTCCGGCCAATGGGAATGTGTTCACCCCGATCAGTTGCGGATTCAGCCACCAGGTATACTCCTCGTCCCCCTTCACAGCGCTGAACGCGTCCGGGTACATCCCCAGATGAGGCCCGTAAGTCATCTGCTGCTGCATGCCGTTCCGCACGAGCCCCTCGGCCAGGTGCCGCCAGTCCGCCGGGCCGTCGCTCGGGCGATAACGAGCGAGCCGAAGCAGCGCATCGGCATAGACCAGTCCGTTCCACTGGACGATCACGCCGAACCACGGCTGCACATCGTGAAAGGTCACGCCGAAGACCGGGATGGTGCCGTAGCGCATGATCGGGCGGTAATACCCGCTCCAGAGATAGGTGAACGGCAGCCCGGTCCACGCCCACCGATTGGCGGCCTCCAGATACGACGCCTCCCCCGTCAGATCGTACATGCCCAGGTTCAGGTGGATGAGGTAGGGCGCGGCCAACACGTCCGGCACATGGAGGTGCAGCTCCCAGGCCTGCGCCCCCTCCGGGCGGGTCCGGGCGTTGCACCAGTCCGCCGCATGACGTACGGCCGCCACGGCCTCGGGATCACCGGTGCACAGCGCATAGCGCAGGACCGCGCTCGCCTGGCTGGCCGTGAAGCCGGTGGCGCTGTCCCCCGGCTTTCCCATCACCGCCAGCCGCTCAGGCGTCTTGAAGTCGGCCACAGCGTGAACCGCGTCCGGCTTCCAGGGCCAGCTCCCATCGGGCTGCTGCTCCGCCATCGCCTGGTTAGCCTCCGTCGCCAGCGCATCAAGCGCTTCCACGACATGGCCGTACACCAGCGCCAGGTCCAGATGCGGCGCGGCGCCCCGATCCGCCTGCGAGCGCGCCCTCGCGACGGCTCGTCGCACCTGATCCCGAGCTCGGGCGCGCAACACGGGGTCGCCATCGGGCCAGCGGCCGTATCGCCAGAGCAGGTTGGCCACATGCGCCTCGTAGCGGGGCCCCCAGGGGTCGGCGAGCGTGTGATGCCACCCTTCCGCCCCCTCGTCCCAAGCGACGTCCAGGAAGGAGCGGACGCACAAATCGACGTTCTCCCGATAATCATGCCCAGGATCGGGCAACGGCGGCAGCCCATACGCCTCCAGCCAGGCACGCAAGACGGCCAGAACGCCTCCACTCGGGGCCACCACAAATCGAGCGGTGAGCGTCCACGGCCGGCCGGGCTGGATATCGCAGGGCGCATGCGCCTCGGTCTCCCCCTCACGCAGCCAGCGGGGCTCGACCGCCGGGGCGAACAGGGCCATCCAGTGATTCTCGGCCCCCGGCTGCAGGCGGTTTGGGGAGGAGAAGAGTGCCGCCGGAAGGCGCCAGGCGCTGTTCCAATCCTGATTGGGATCCCACAGCAAGCCCACCGCCCGCCCCTCGTGGCTGACGGCCATCAGCGGCACGGTGATCTTGTACGGATGCGGCACCGTGCGATTGGCGTACTTCTCCGCGGCAAAGCGGGTGTCCGAGGACGGCTCATCGCCCAGCAGGTACTCCAGGCCAGGAAACAGGGCCTCGTCCTTGGCGGCGCCAAAGCTCCCCTCGCCCGCCAGAAGGCTGGGGCCCATCCATCGCAACAGCCGGCGGGGTGCGCTCACCTCCAATCGATATTCGGCCAGCACCTGACCCGGGTGATCCCCAAGGGAGAAGCGGGCCGCCCAATGCCATTCCACGCCATCGCCGTCCTCCAGGCGGCCATTCAGCTCCAGGGAACGCTCCCCGGCGCCAAGGACGGCTCCGACGATCTCCACCTCCCGCCGCTCGCCCTGGCCATCCAGGTAGATCAGATGACAGAGGGGGCTCACGACGGCCATCCGATGCCACGTGTCCCCCTCATACACCTCCAGGGTCAATCCCGTCACCTGCTCCCCACGCATCTGACACGCCAGGCGGAGCCGGTCCGTCGCCAGCACGGGCGCAGCGTTGCTCATGCCTGCCTCCTCCCGGTCAAGCGGTGGGGGTTCAGCACGCTGAACCTCTACCCGCTAAACCGTTCACTCCTCCTAAGCTGGTGGAGTTCCTACGCTCGACCGGCGACAGCGTGGGAGCTGTCGCCGCTTGCTTCCACTCGGGTAAGGCGATTCATGAATCGCCCTACCTACCCACTCATGCCGGCTATGCCTTGATCGCGCCGCTGGTGATGCCCCGGATGTAGTAGCGCATACCGAAGACGAACAGGACCACCAGCGGGATGGTGGCGATGGTGTATGCCGCCATGCGGGGCCCCCAATCCGTGATCCCGTACTGGGACGTGAACTGCGTCAACCCCACGGAGACCACCTGCACCTGCGGGCTGGTGATGGTCACCAGCGGCCAGATGAAGTCGTTGTACGTCCCCACCAGGTGCATGATGCCCAGGGTCACGATGATCGGCCAGGATAGCGGCAGCGCCACCCGCCAGTAGAGATCGAACTCAGATGCACCATCGATGCGCCCGGCGTCAAACAGCTCCTGGGGCAGCGTGGCGAAGAAGCTACGACAGAGCAGGATGCCGAACACCTGACCGCCGGACGTCCACGGCAGGATCAGGGCCCAGCGCGTGTCCACCAGCCCTAGCTGACGCACCAGCACAAAGGCCGGGATCAGCGTCAACACGCCCGGGATCATCAGCAAGGCCAGGATGATCAGATAAATGGATTCCTTAAAGGGGAACCGGTGGCGGGCGAAGACGTAGCCGCTGAGCGAAGCCAGCATGACCACCGCCGCCACGGAGGTCAGCGACGAGACGAGGGTGTTGACGATGTAACGCCACATCACCGTCATCCCCTCCACATAATTCCGCCAGCGCACCGGGTTCGGCAACGACCAGAAGCGGCCGTAGATCTGGCCATTGTCCTTCAGGGAGAAGGTGATCATCAGAGCGATGGGCACCAGCGTCAGAAACAGCAGGAACAACAGGAGGGCGACGATGATCACCTGCCCGATCGTCTCCCGTCGATGGGCGCCCGCACGGGCGTGCACCAGCCGAGGGCCCCGCCTCTCCAGAACAGCCTCAGAAAGCTCCGCCATCTACACATCCTCCCCACGCATCCTACGCCTGATACTCCACAGCCGACTGGACATATCGCATGTTGATGATCGTCCCACCCAGGATCACCACGAACAGAACGGCCCCGATGGCCGAGGCCAGGCCGAAATTGTTGAACCGCACGGCCTGATAGTAAAGCTCCAGCGCCGGCGTGTAGGTCACGTTCCCCGGCCCGCCGCCGGTGGTGAGAAAGATCAACTGGAACTCCTGGATGCCACCGATGAACCCCAGGATGAGCAGCAACTTGATCTGGCTCATCAGCAACGGCAGATCCAGCCGCCAGAATCGGGTCCAGGTCGACGCTCCGTCCACCTTCACCGCATCGAAAAGCTCCTGCGGGATGGAGATGAGGCCTCCGTAGAAGATGAGCAGGGCGAACGGGCTCACCCATGGGAAGCCGATGGCGATGATCGACCACAGGGCCACCTTCTCGTCGCCTAACCACACCCGGGTCAACTGTTCCAACCCCAACGCCCGCAGGGTCTGATTCAACAGGCCGATGTTCGGATCGTAGATGTTCACCCAAAGCAGGATGCCCACCACGCCGGGCACTACCAGCGGGATCACGAAGAGGGAGCGAAGGCCGTACTGGACGGTCTTGTTGCGAAGGTGGAAGATCAACTCGGCCACCAACAACGGCACGGTGAAGGTCTTGATATACCCGGTGATCACCAGGATGACGGCGTTCTTGATGCCGACCCAAAAGTATTGATCGTTCAGAAGAAAGCGAAACTGCTGCAACCCCACCCAGCGCGTCTCCACGCCCGGCTTCCACACGGTAAAGGCGTGGTAGAGCCCGGAGAAGGCGGGGTAGTAGTTGAAGACGAGCAGCAAGGCGATCGTGGGCAACAGGAACAGGTAGGACACCCGACTGCGCCACATCTCCGCAGCCAGATGCCGCCCCGGCGCCGCCTTCACCTCCCAGAAAGTACGCCCAGAGGGCGTGACGCGTATCCAGACGATGAGCCCGACGAGAAGGCCCAGCAGGATCAGCGGTATGCCGACCCGAACCCCGGTCAGCAACCGCTGCCGGGCCACAAACCGCGCCCTCGCCGTGGCCATGTCCTGGAACACCGCCCGGCCGGCCCGCATCCCCGCCATGAAGTAACGGCCATCCGGCGACACGGCCACCGACTCCACGGCGGAGCCCATGTCGTGCGTCTGCTGGACGGAGCCATCCTCGCCGTTCAGCACATACAGCCGGCCCTCCCGGGTGCCCACCAGGATCAGGCCGCCGTCATCGGTGATCGCGATGGCGTTCACCCGGTCCGAGAGCTGAGTCTGCCACAGCACATCCGCCGTGGCCCCGTTCAGCAGCGTCACGGCGCCGTCCTGCGTGCCCGCCACGACCAACGCGCCGCTCCGGACGGCGGCCACGCCCTTCACCGCGTCGGCCAGCTGGGCACGCCACAGCTCAACGCCATCGGAGCTGAACAGATGCACCTGCGAGTCGCGAGTGCCCGCCAGAACGCGAACGGTGCCCGTCCCGTAGATCGCCACCGTGTCGGCGATGTTGGGCAACGCGTACTGCCACAACAGCTCGCCGGTCGTCCGATCGAACGCGTACACGTTGCGATCCTCCGCCACGGCGGCCACCAACGAGCCATCACGGGCGATGGCCACGTCCAGGAAGATAAAGGCGCCCCGGTACTGCCAGACGGGCTGCCCCTGCGCGTCCAGTAGATAGACCCGACGATCCTCCGAGGCCACCGCCGTCCAGGCGCCGTCCCCGGAGACCGCCACTCCCCATACCGTCCCCTTCGGGTGGAATTTCCACAACTGTTTCCCCGCCGAATCAAAGGCGACCACCTGGTTATTGCGGCTCCCCACGACCTGCACGCTTCCATCGGCGGACAACGCCACGCCATACACCACATCCCCGACCTCCGTCTCCCAGGAGGCCGGCTGAGCCCACACAGGCGTCGTCCCCCATATCAGGCCAGGGAAGCACGCGGCGGACAGGATCAGGAGCAGGAAGAACAGACGTCCGATCACTCGCATATCACGCCTCGCAAGTTGAAAAACCGGGCGAGGCGGTCATGCACCGCCCCGCCCGAGCAAGGGCCTCAACCCAGCGCCATCCTTAGAAGTTCGCCGGCTTCTTGCTGGGATCCTGCAGATCCTCCGGCGTAAGCCGCAGATGCTCCAGGATACCATCGTAATGCTTGTCGATGGAGGCCTGGTACTTATCCAGGAACTCATCCAGCGTGATCTTGTCGGTGAAGAACTGCTGCGCCAGGTCCACCCACTCCCGCACCGTGGGCTGATAGTCGGCCACACCACGTGACCGATACGTCCCGGCCGTGTCCTTCTCCGTGTTCCCGATCAGCCGCAGGTTGGCGAAGCGATCCTCCAGCTCCGGCGGCAGCTTGACGTTCTTCACCACCGGCGGGCCGGCGATGCCACCATGGGGGTTGTTGGGATCCAGCCGATTCTGCAGGTAGATCCCATACCCTTCCGGGCTGGTCACGAACATCAGGAAGTCCACCTCGAGATCATTCTGCTGCTGGTCCTTCTTGGGGACGCTCCAGAAGCCGATGTTGACCTCGATGGTGCGGGCAGGGGCGTCCACTTCCGGTCCTTCCATGGTGGGGTTGTTGAAGGAGCCGATCTCGAAGACGGTGGCGGCCAGATCCTCCGCAGAGGGCGTCGGCGTGGGGGCGCCTTCCTCCGCCGCCGAGTAGCTGTAGGTCCCCTCGGCCAGACTGCGGATGTCCTTCTCAAAGCTGCTCAGCAGCCAGGCGCCGTCCAGCCGGATGGCAGCCTTCTGGGTCAGGAAGAGCGGATAGGCGTCCGTCGTGCCGATCCACCCGGGCGGCGTGCAGCGGTCGGCGAACTGCTTGAAGTTCTCGTACTGCGCCCGCCACTTGGGACCGTTGACCCGCTGCTGGTGATCCCGCAGAGCGATCATCTTGCGGACGATGTTGAAGGTGATGCGGGTGGCGTCATCGTTGTGCGGATCCGTGGGATCGTACACCCACTTGTCATCGATGCCCTCGCGGAAGCACCAGTCGCCAGGCTGGCAACGCACCAGCTCCGCCTCGTCACGTGTGAACTGGTCGGCGTACATGCGGGCCATCCAGCCGAAGCGCATCTCCCAGAAGGAGCGGAAATCGCCCTCGATGGCCACCGGGATGTACCCGGCCTCTCGCAGCTTGTCGCACCAACCCAGGAACTGGTCCCAGGTGGGCTGGTTGCGCGGCGTCTTGTGGACGGCTTCGACCTCTTCCAGGATGCCGGCCTTGCGGAAGGCTTCCTTGTTATAGAACCAGAGGACCTGGACGGTCTCCAGGTTCAGCATGTACGTCTCACCCGTGACCGGATCACGCATATTGGCCAGGGCGCCCGCGTCGAAGTCCTCGCGCCACGGCTTGCCCGTGTATGGGGAGATCTTGTCGAGATAGGCGGAGAAGTCGAGGAATTTCTTGGCATTGACCAAGTCGGCCACCACGTTGCCGTTCACCAGGGAGGCCTTGGGGGTGCCGCCGGCGAACTGGGTGCGAATCCACTCCTGATACCCCTCGCCCGGCTTCAGCTCGACCTTGCAGTCCACATTGGGATGAATCTGCTCATAGGCCTCGCAGAGGGCCTCCCAGGTCTGGGTATCATTCCCCTGGAAGGACACCACGATCTCTCCCTCGAGCTCCGGGACGGGGGTGGGGGTCACCTGGATCTCAACGACCTCTTCCTTTTCGGCCTTCTTGACCACCTCTGCCGGCTTCTCGGCTGGCTTCGCCGGGGCGGGAGCGGCCGGCGCACAGGCAGCCAACACCATGGAGAGGATCACGACTGCGGCCAGCAGGGGCCACAACACACCTGTTCGGTTCATGGGAATACCCTCCTTGCTTCCCTCGTGAGGGTGGCGCTGGCGCCGTCTCAGAGCGCCCACCACCGCTCACAACGATGGTCACCTACGCTCAAGGACTGCACGAAAGCACGACGAGGCCGGTCAGAGGATGTCCGCGCAACCACCTCCTTTCCCTAATCGGTTGGCGCCGGTCCTGTGGAGGCCCGTACGACCAGTTGGGCGGCGACATGGACGTGCTGCGGCGGCCGCTCAGGGTCTCGCATGCGAGCCAAGGCCAGGCGAACGGACTCGCGCCCCAGCGACTCGCTGTCCACTCGCACCGTGGTCAGCGGCGGCGTCAGATAGGCCGCCACATCGATATCGTCGAACCCGGCGATCGAGATGTCCTCCGGAACGCGCAAGCCTCGATCGGCGACGGCGCGCAGCGCCCCGATCGCCAGCAGATCGTTCACCACCAGGATAGCGGTAGGACGCGGCGAGAGGTCCAACAGACGCAGCGTGGCCTGGTACCCATCCTCCAACGTGCTCCCGCAGCGGATAATCCAATCCTCGTTCAACCACCCACGTTCCTGGAGCACCTGTCGGTACACCACCAACCGCCCAAGGGCCAGCGTCGGACAGGCGACGCCGTGGATAAAGGCGATGCGCCGGTGCCCCAGCGACAGCAGATGTTCCATCATCTGCGCGGCTCCGCCTCCATAGTCCGGATCGACGGTGTCCAGATCGGACATCTGCCCCCCCAGGAGGACGACGGGGCCGTGACGACGGGCCAGCATCTCGATCTCCGACGTCAGGCGATCGCCGAAGGTGAGGAGCAGGATCAGTCCGTCAATGCGGCGGCGCAGCAGGGCCCGTACGCTGTGCTGCTCCCGCTCGGGGTCCAGCGAGGTGCTGACCAGCAGCAGGTCATATCCCTGCTCCCGGGCCGCCTCCTCGACGCCATGCACGATCTGCCAGTAATGGGGATTGTGCATGTCAGGGATCAGCAGGCCGATGGTCTTCGTCATCCCGGAGCGAAGGGACTGGGCCGCCGCGTGCGGCTGATACCCCAGTTGTTCGATGGCCCACAGGACGCGCTGCCGGGTCTCCTCTGTGATGGATACGGAGCGATCCGTACGGCCGTTGATCACGTAGGAGACGGTCGCCCTGGACACTCCCGCCAGGCGGGCCACATCCGCTTGTGTGGGACGTTTCATTCTGAACGCACCTGATGTAGAGGAGCGAAGAAGGGAAGGATCCGATCGATCGCCGATCAAAAATACACGTCTGGACAGGTACGAGGACGAGCTGTCGATGAAGGAATCAGGTTACTTACACGTGTAAGTATAGCACGTCTCCATCGCCGCTGTCAATACCGAGTTTTCGCGGGCGGTGTATCTTTTTCAGTGGAGCTGCGGCGGGGAGTTTGGGGGGGGCTGCGGCCCTCAAAACTCTCAGTTTCCGCCCTTCACCTGTCTCACCCGGCCTTCTCCATCCGAATCAGGCCGGGAAGGGCAGGTGCCGGGCGGAAAAGGGGAGATTTTAGCGGAGGGAGGTCCCTCCGCACCTCCCCTGCGGGCTTGCGATGGGCATCATGGGGCGCCCGAACTCTCCACCATTTTGGATACAGGCCTCTCAAGTTTGGCCTCTTAGGTAGCGGAAAGCAGTGCCTTCCCCCTACCATTGAGCCCCCTTCTCCCGAGTGACGTCCAATAGGGTTCGGATTTGAAAAAGCCCTGATGAGCGATCAGTTTCTCTTGACATGGCATCTCCCATCTCCTACAATGTGCAATAGCAGGCTGGCAAGCAAGAGCGCTCTCCAGTCGTGCAAGGCGAACAAAAGCTCACACTTGCCCAAATGCGAGGTGGCCAAGAACAGAAAAAGGAGGGCTCATGAACGTAGGTCAGGTGATCGAGCTCGCGAAGGAATGGGTTCGGGATCACGGCAGCCAAACGCCGGGATTCTGCGGCGCCCACCTTATGGGTGCGCTAAATCATCTGCCTAAAAACACGCCATTCCCGTCCTATAAGGATGTGGACTTGAACCTCGTGTTGAAAGAGCTCCAGACGAGCGAGCCTTGGGAGATCTCCTACAAAGGGCTCATTTTGGAATGCGGGCGGGTCAGCGTCGAGAGATACCGTTCGCCTGAGGTCGTGTTGTCTGATCCCGGACTCGCCCCTAATCTGGTCACCAATAGCATTCTGTCAGACCCCTTTGGCATGTTGACTGAGCTGCACGCGGTCGTCTCCCGAGAATATCCGCGACGGAAGTGGGTGCTCGCCCGCTACGAGGCCGAGAAAAAGCGAGCTCTCCAAGGACTGCAAGGGATCGAGCGCGCAAACTCGCTTGTCGAAATATTGGTCAACTTGTACTCTCTCATTGGGGGGATAACCGGCACCATAGCGGTTGCCGACCTGAAGCCGCCTACTCACCGCCGCTGTCTCATCGTGATGAGGGAGGTGCTTGAAGCATACGGAGAAGTGGAGCTTGAAGAAGAAGTGCTCGGACTGTTGGGGTTCGCCCAACTAGGGCGAGCAGATGTCGAGGGCTATCTTCAAGAGTGTATAGAGGCGTTTGATAGAGCTGTAGAGGTGACCCGAACCCCCGTGCCAGCAGGATTCAAACTTCATCCATACGTCAGGCCTTACATGGTCGAGGGAGCCCGGGAGATGATCAATGAGGGTTATCACCGCGAGGCCATGTATTGGATCCTGCTATTTTGGGCCATCTCCAACACCGCTATCCAACTGGATGCTCCTGAGGGGGAGAAGGACTATTACCAAGCGAAGTTTGGCCGTTTTCTGTCTGACATTGGGTGGGGCACGCTCCATGATGCGGCAATTCGCCGTCCACAAGCCAGTAAGCTGGCCAATAACATCTTCAACACAGCCAAAGAGATCATCGATCGCAACCCAGAAATTATGGACTAGCCAGCACCTGCTATTACGCTTCACACGCACCATCGACGGCTACCACATTTGCTTATGAGATCCTCCATGACACGAATCCAATTCACCAAACATCTACGCTGGGGCGCCCCTGCGCTGGCGATGGCCTATTTCGGCGCCACCTGGCTGTGGAAATCCGCCTTTATCTGGGGCAATGGCACCGGCCCATACTGGCTGTTCATCGCGATGGACCGGGCGATCCTGCCGGTGATCATCGTCAGCTTCCTGGTCACCCTCGGCGCTCTCGCGGTATGGCTCACACGGCGCATCCGCCGGGAGCCATCGGCTCGATCTGCGGCGCTGACGGGTGGATCGCTCCTGCTGACGACCCTGATCCTCCTCGGGGCCAGCTTCCCAGCCCTCGCCTCCCCCATGACGCCGCTGGACAGCCTGGCAGCGAGCGGTCACGTTTACCATCTGGCGAGCATCGGGGCCCTGATCGACAACAACTACGCGCTCTTCGAATGCGATCGCGTCGGCCTGATGTGCCGGGAGATATATCGGTCCGGTGACCATCCGTTATCCGAGCCCATACAGGCCCAGTTGGCGTATGACGCCGAGACGAACCTGTTGTCCATCCATGTCAGCGCGCACGGGACCATCCACACCTATCGCCCCTAGATCGGCATAACGTGAACCCTCGTCGATCACACACGCTCAACGTCGCATATCTCCCCGCCGCCTCAGGCGGCAGGCGAGCAGCCCACCTCATCGTCCTTTTCCTCCTCGTCATCGCCTGCGCGGGGGCGAAGGAGCAACGAGGCATCCCGGGAACGGCTATTCTTGCCTCAAGCGAGCCCGCCGCGGTCGCTCCGCACACGCCGATGACGCTCGCCACGAGCCATCCGGCCACCCCGCACACCTCCCCGGCCTCCACGCACCTATGGCGACGCACGAACCCCGGCGGAGGCGGCGCCTTCAACGCCATCGGCGCCGGCCCCACCGGGATCATCCTTGCCGCCAGCGATCTCAGCGGCGCGTACCGCTCCCTGGACGGCGGACGGACATGGGACGTCATCGGCTCCTTCCGGGGCCTGACCGTCACCCACGTCAGCGGCCTGGGGTTCGATCCGGCCGACCCGGCCATCCTCTACCTGGGCACCGAGAGGGGCATCTTCCGCAGCGCGGACCACGGCGAGACCTTCAGGCCGGCCCTGGGGCATGGCTACATCACCGACATTCAGATCGCCCCCAGCAACCCCGACGTGGGCTATGCCGCCCATCACTCGCAGTACGACGTCGCCGACGGCACGGTCTATAAGACGACCGATCGAGGCCAGACCTGGGCACGAATCAGCTCTCCCTCCCTGCCGGGAAATCTCCACATCCTGAAACTGATCGTGAATCCAGAAGACGAGAACAGACTCTACCTGCTGGCCGGGGAGGGACGCTTCGCCTGCGGCCCGGCGGCCCTGTACGAAAGCGCCGACGGCGGCGTGAGCTGGACGAGGATCGCCGCCGATCTGGGTCAGATCGCCGACGCCGCGCTGGATCCTCGCGACCCCACCACCCTCTATGTGACCACCTACGGCGATGTGTGGGACCCCGGCTACGAGTGCGTCACCGACGACTCGGGCGGCGGATATCTCTACCGGGGCCGCCGTGGCCGTGATGGAGGCTGGACGTGGGAGCAGTTGACCCACCAGGACGACCTGGGGAGCCGCAACCTGCTCATCTGGGTCGACGCCGACGATGAGCATGCCCTCCGAGTGATCGACCTGGATTACCCCGAGCTGTGGGAGACCACCGACGACGGCGCGACGTGGCAGCGGATCGGCGGCAAAGACGATTGGGAGACCGGATGGACGAGCGTGGAATTCGCTTACGGCACCAGCTTCAACGGCGACGCGAAAACCCTGGGGGTGGACCTCTCCGATCCTGACGCATTGCTGTGGGCCGATTCCCAATTCCTCTGGATCACCCGTGACGACGGGCGCTCGTTCACCCCTTTGCACACCGACGAGGTCGCCCCCGGCAGGTGGCGTTCCCGTGGGGCGGACAACATCGTCCCCTTCGATCTGGCCCTCAGCGCCGATTCCACCCACGTCTACCTAGCCATGCCCGACCTGGGCTGCTTCCGCAGCGACGATTCCGGCGACACCTGGCAGAACTGCAACGATCCCGACTTCGTGGGCACGTGGGACGGCAACGGCGGCAACAGCATGACCGTGGTCGCCGATCCCACACGCCCCAACGTCGTCTGGATCACCCAGGCCAATGAGATCGAGGACAGCCCCCATATCCTGCTGCGCAGCGACGATTATGGCGCCACCTGGCGGCCCGCCAACGCCGGCCTGCCCGACGGCATCCCCTCCGGTCTGAGCGTGAGCCCTCACAGCCCATCGCACCGGCGCACGCTTTTCATTGCCGTAGATGGCGACGTGTATCGCAGCCTGGACGATGGAAATACGTGGGGCCTGGTGCTGGACTGCAACGGCTGTCGCTACACCGCCGTGGACGCTCACAGTCGGGACCTGGTGTACGCCGGGGGTGAGGCGGGCCTCTGGCGTTCGGCCCACGCCGGGGACGCAGGAACATGGGTGCAAACCGGCCTTCCGGAGATGACAGGCGCGCGGGGAGGCGAATTCTGGGATGTGTACTGGGAAGGGGTAGCGGCCATCCGCCCCGATCCATCTCGCGTGGGATGGGTGTACGTGGCCGCCTTCGGCGCCGACCGGGGGCTATACCGCAGCCAGGATGGAGGTCTGACCTGGGAGCGCATCTTGACCGACGATTTTCTACACGATGTGGCGATTTCCCCCCTCGATTCAGACCAACTGTTTGCTGCCTCCAGCAGCGCCCTCTACTCCGGCGGATACAGCTCGGCCTCCCGTGGCGTCCTCTTCAGCGCCGACGGGGGGCAAACCTGGGCGCCATTCAACGAGGGGCTGGCCTGGCCCTTCGCCAGCGTGCTCCTGATCGACCCATCTCCCCCGCATACGCTCTGGCTCGGCTCGCCGGGAACGGGTTATCACCGACGGCCACTTCCGCCCGCGGTGCCGGGCCGCAAGCTCCACCTGCCGGAGGTCTTCAGGTAGATATGGACGGGTTCATTCCCTTGCTCCACGCGCAGCACCGAACGCCCCCACGCCCCGGGCCAACCGATCTGGACGCCCCCACGCACATACGCTACAATGCCCATACGACACCCAAATCGGAGGAAAGTCTTTCATGAGGATCCCACGTCTGTATGGACCTTACGGCCGAGGAGCCCTGGATCACGCCGATCAACTGCGTGCGTACCACGTCAATGCGGCCTGGTTCCACATGTTCGACGCGGAGGCGTTCGAGATCTGCGCCCGAGTGGGCATCGCTCCCTGCGTGGAGTTCAAGACCTTCCGGGCGGATTTCAATCAACACCCGGACCTGATCCCCATCGGCGTGGACGGCCGCCCCATCCGCTACGGCAACCTGGTTCAAGGGGTCTGCCTCTCGAAACAATGGTTCCTGGACGCCATCGAGCAAAGCCTGATCGAGGGGGTTCGCGCCTTTCAGCCCGCCGGCATCTGGCTGGACTACCTGACCTACGCGGGTTGGTTCGAGACGCCAGAGCCGGACCTGCAGGAGAGCTGCTTCTGTCCGGACTGCGTGGCGGAGTTCTGCGAGGCGACTCAGATCGACGCGGATACCCCCGAGGAGATCCTGGCCCATCACCAGGACGCGTGGACCCGGCACAAGTGCGAACGCATCGCCAGATTTGCGGCCCACTATGCGAACATCATCCGCTCCCACCTGCCCGATTGCATCATCGGCGCCTATATGTGCCCCTGGACGCCCGAGGAGTACGACGGCGCCCTTCGCCGCATCTTCGCCCAGGACTACGACCTCCTGGCGCCCTCCATCGACGTGTTCACCCCGCTGATCTACGCCCACAAGAGCGGGCGCAGCCCCCAATGGGCCCGGGAGTTTCTAGAGCAAAGCCCCTCCTTCGTCCCGGCCGGCCGTCCGGTGCAACTGATCCTGGACGCCCTGGACTATCCTGATTCCCTCTACGCCACGGCGGCATCCTCTGTGCCCAGCCACGGCGTGCAGATCTTCGGAGGGGCCACGATTTTCAGCGATCCGGATCAGGCAGCCATCTTCGCCCAGGCTGTGGAGCAAATGGAGCGAGCCACGTGATATTGGGGGGAAGGACCCTGGTCGCACAGTGATCACAACAGTCAAACACGCCAAAGAGGTGGCCCGACAATGGGTGATGGAAGAGGCCAGCAAAACGCCGGGCTTCTACGGGGCCTTCTACCACGGCTCCATAAACTGGCTCCCCGATGACGCCCCCCTTCCTGCGACCTCCGATGTGGACATCATGATCGTGCTCACCGATCCCAATCCACCGGACAAGCCCGGGAAGTTCATCTATCGGGACGTCATGCTCGAAGCCTCTTACCTGTCCAAGGAGCAGCTTCAATCACCCGACCGGATCCTGAGTGACTACCACATGGCCGGCAGTTTCCGGACGCCGGGCATCATTTTGGATCCATCCGGCCAGTTGACCAGGCTCCAGGCGGCCGTGTCCAAAGGCTACGCCAAAAGGCGATGGGTCTACAAACGATGCGAGCATGCCAGAAACCACGCCCTGAAATACATCCGGTCGGTGAACGAGTCAGAGCCCTTCCACGATCAGGTCATCACCTGGCTGTTCGCGACAGGCGTGACGACTCATGTGTTGCTCGTGGCCGGCCTGAGGAATCCAACGGTACGGCAGAGGTACATGGCGGTGCGAGAGCTCCTGGCGGATTACGGGCTCCTGAATTTTTACGAGGTCCTGCTGGAGACGCTGGGATGCGCGCGGATGAGCCGGGCACGCGCGGAATATCACCTCGCCGCGCTCGTGGATGCGTTCGACGCAGCCAAAGCGGTGATCCGGACGCCCCTCCCCTTCGCATCTGACATCAGCGATGTCGCCCGGCCCATCGCGATCGACGGGAGCCGGGAGCTGATCGAGCGCGGCGATCACCGGGAGGCCATGTTCTGGATCGCCGTCACCTATTCCAGGTGTCAGAAGGTACTCTATCATGATGCGCCAGCGGAGATGCGGGACAGGTTTCGTCCCGGCTATCGGCAACTCCTCGATGACCTCGGAATCGCCTCGGTTGCCGACCTACGGCGGCGCAACGAACAGACCGAGGAACTCCTGCCCCGTGTTTGGGAGGTAGCGGAAGCCATCATGGCGGCGAATCCGGAGATTGAGAACGAAACCAATCTCTGAATGGCGAGAAAGGGACAGAGCATGCTGGACATCCTGATCCGAAACGCAGAGATCATCGACGGGACCAATACCCCCGGCTACAAAGGCGATATCGCCATCGAGGATGACTACATCGCGGATATAGGTTCGCTGGAAGGTGCCACCGCGAGAACCGTGATCGACGCTACAGGTCACGTGGTCGTGCCCGGTTTCATCGACATCCACTCCCACGCGGATCTGTCCCTCCCCATCGCGCCAGAGGGGGAGAGTCTGGTACACCAAGGGATCACGACGGTCGTAACCGGGCAGTGTGGCATGTCGCCAGCTCCGCTGACGAGAGAACACAGAAAGGACACGCTGGTCACCTTGAACGCCCTGGTCCCCCCAGAGGCCTCGATGCCATGGGATGAGATCGCCTCGTTCAACGGCTTTCTGGATTACCTGGAGAGAACCGGGACATCGGTCAACGTTGTACCACTGGTGGGACAGGGGATGATCCGCGCGGCCGTTATGGGCTATCGTGCGAATCCCCCCACCGAGGAACAGATCCAACAAATGCAAAGGCTGGTCCACGAGGCGATGGACTGCGGCGCGTTCGGGATATCGACGGGGCTGATCTATCCTCCGGGATCCTTCACCTCCACGGAAGAGCTGATCGAGGTGGTCAAACCCGTTGGCGAGCGCGGCGGCCTCTATTTCAGCCACGTTCGCGGGGAGGCGGGGACCCTACTCGAGGCATACAGAGAGGCCATCGAGATTGGACGCAAGGCCGGCGTCCCCGTACAGATCTCCCACTTCAAGGCCGCCGGTCGGGACAACTGGGACAAGGCGGCCCTGGCCCTGGAGCTGATCGAGAATGCGCAAGCCGAGGGGTTGGATGTGACCGCGGACATGTACCCCTACGTGGCGGGATCGACTCACCTGGGAGCGCTACTGCCCAAGTGGGCCATCGAAGGGGGCATCCCCGGCCTTCTCAAGCGGCTTGTCCTCCCGTGGGAGCGCAAAAAGATCATTGAGGCCATGAAGGCCGGCGAGGGCGGGATCGTCGAAAACATCGAATGGGACAAAATTCTGATCTGCAAGTCGAGGAAGAAAGAGTACGTCGGGCATTACGTCTCAGAGCTCGCCGCCCGAGAGGGCAAAGACCCATACACCTGGACTTTGAATGCCCTGCCCAAGACCCTCGGGAACATCCTGATGGTCGTCTTTCTGATGTCGGAGGACAATATCCGAATGCAATTGCAACACCCCGCGATGATGATCGGCACCGACGGGTTGGGATTGGCAACGGAAGGGCCGATGGCATCGGGGATGCAGCATCCTCGCTGCTTCGGAACCTATCCACGGCTGTTCGGTCAGTATGTGCGAGAAGAAGGGATTTTGTCGCTCGAGGAGGCGAGCTGGAAGGCCAGTGGGTTCCCGGCGCAGAAGCTTGGCTTGAGGGATCGAGGGGTGATCAAGAAAGGATACAAGGCAGACCTGGTCGTCTTCGATCCCGCCACAATCAAGGATCAGGCGACCTATCTGGACCCGTTGCAATACCCATCGGGCATTGAGTACGTGCTCGTCAATGGCAAGCTGGTGATCGAACGAGGCCAGCAGACCGAAGCGCGCCCCGGACAGGTGATTCGGAGGAAATCGTGAGGGCACGCCACTCAGGATAGGCAGATGACCACCCCGCTTTTGAAGACGAAGCTTTATATCCCTCCCCCTCGCCCCAATCTGGTGTCCCGCCCCCGTCTCTTTCAGAGGCTTGACGAAGGGCTACATACGGGACGGCGCCTGACCCTCGTCTCCGCGCCAGCCGGGTCGGGCAAGACGACGCTGGTGAGCGAGTGGATAAGCAGGGTATCCCTCCCCGTCGCCTGGCTCTCGTTGGATGAGGGCGACAATGACCCGGCGCGCTTTCTGGCCTATTGTATCGCTGCCCTGCGGACGATCGAAGCTGAAGCGGGCATAAAAGGCAGTTCCGTGGGCGCAACAGCCCGGGCAATGCTCCAACCCCCCCAGCTCCCTCCCCTGGAATCCTTGCTAACGGCGCTCATCAACGACATCGCCGACCTCCCCGTCTCCCTGATGCTTGTCCTTGACGACTACCACGTCATCACGGCACAACCGATTCACCAAGCGATTGCCTTTCTGCTTGATCACCTGCCGCAAAACATGCATCTGGTCATCATCACCCGCACATTCCCCCCTCTCTCCCTGTCTCGCCTGCGAGGCCGGGGGCAGATGAGCGAAATCCGTGCGGATGATCTGCGCTTCACTCTCGACGAAGTGAACGAATTTCTCAACCGTGTGATGCGACTCGGGCTTCCCAGCGAGGACGTTGTGGCACTGCAGACGCGCACCGAGGGATGGATCACCGGGCTGCAACTGGCGGCCCTGGCTTTACAAGAAGACCAAGATCCCACCCGTGCCAGAGCCTTTATCGCCGCCTTCACGGGTGATGACCGCTTCGTCAGCGACTATCTGGTGGCAGAGGTGCTCCAGCGACAACCAGAGGTGATACACCACTTCCTGCGCCAGACAGCCATCCTCGACCGGCTGACCGCCTCCCTGTGTGATGCGGTGCTGGGGAGTGAAAACAGCCAAGCGATGCTCGAGCGGCTGGAAGAAGGGAACGTGTTCCTGATCCCGCTCGATCGTCGCCGCCAGTGGTATCGCTACCACCGGCTCTTCGCAGAAGCCTTGCGCTCGACGTTGACTCGGGACGAGCAGATGCGATTGCACCAACGAGCCGCCCGTTGGTTTGAGGCCCACGGATTCACCGGCCAGGCGATCCGGCACGCACTGGCCTATGCGTCAACCTCCGGAGATTGGGACGATGCCGAGCGTCTGATCCGGCTCGCAGCAGAGGAGACGATCTTTGAGGGTGGCGTGTCGACCGCGCGCGGCTGGCTGGACACCCTGCCGGAGAAGCGTGTGCGAGCCGATGGGGAACTGGCAACCTACAAGAGCTGGGTGTTGGCCCTGACCGGCGACATGGCCCTGGCCGAGACATACGCCAGCGCCGCCGAGGCGCTTCTTCGCCAGACCGGCTCAGAGAAGACGCCGGATGTGAATCTGGGCAAGCTTCTAGCCCTGCGCGCCTTCATCGCCCTCTTTGCCCATCAAGACTATGGGGAAGCGATCAGGCTGGCCAGCGACGCGCTTCGACGGCTGCGGGAAGACCAGGCGCATTGGCGTATCATCGCCCTCTGGGCCATGGCCGAATCGCAAGAGCGGACGAGCAACATCGCCGCAGCCATTGCCACGCTCCGCACAGCACGACAAGTCGGCCGCGCTCAGGGCAGCCAGTTTTTCGCCGTCACAATTGCGCTCTTTCTGGCCACAGCGCTGCAGATACACGGGCAGCGTCGCCAGGCCGTAGCCGTGTGCCAGGAGGCGATTGCGCAGTACAGCGACGAAACGGGACGCCCATCGCCGGTGGTCGGTTCCATCTTTAGCCAGCTGGGGAGGCTGTACTACGAGGCGAACCAGCTCGAGCTGGCGCGCAAGTACCTGGACCAAGGGTTGACCCTCAGCGAGCAACTGGCATTGGATAACTCGATCATGGCCTCCCTGGGATTTTCTGCTCCCACCCTTTACGCCCAGGGAGAGACGGAAGCGGCGCTGCAGGCTCTGCAAAGGGCATACAAGCTCGCCCTTCAAACAGGCCTGGCCGATGCGGATTGGTACCTGGCCGGCGAGGTCAATATCCGCCTACGGCAGGGCGACCTCGCCTTTGCCCAGCGCTGGGCGGAGATGGCAGGGATGTCATCCGGCGATACCCCCCAATACGTACATATCGAGCAACACCTAGTTTACGCCCGCCTGCTGTTGGCCCTTGAACGGCTGTCCGACGCCCGGCGCTGGCTGGATCGCCTGGAACGCTTCACGCGGGAACGCGGCCTGTTTCGTTGGCTGATCACCACCCATATCCTGCAAGCTTTGGCTGCGCAGCAATGCGGAGAACACCTCGCGGCTCGCGAGTATCTCTCCCAGGCATTGAAGAGGGCTGCGCCTGAGGACTACTTCCGGGCATTCCTCGATGAAGACAAAAGGGTTGTCACCCTGCTCCCCGAGGTACGGCATGTCGCCCCGCAGTTTGTGGACCGGCTTCTGGATTTCGCAGGGAGCCCTGGGCCAAGGGTTGGAATTGTCGCTTCCCCCCTGGTCGAGCCCTTGAGCGGGCGCGAGCTTGAGGTTCTAGCCTTGATTGCTGCCGGGCTCAGCAATCGTGAGATCGCCCAGAGGCTATGCATCGCGGTCGGCACGGTCAAACGACACCTAAATAACATCTACGGCAAGCTCGGAGCCCACAGTCGAACGCAGGCGATTGCCATAGCCAGAAACCTGCGACTTTTGTAAAACAGGAACATTGAATCCCCTCTTCCCTCTCCGGTAAGCCCCTCCCAGGGCACCTCCCCAAACGTAATCTTCCGAATGTATCTTTCGATGCATGACACTACACCCTTGGGCGTGCTATGCTGCCAGCACACTCGAGCTGACAGCCGCCGGTGATCGTCCGGCGCCTTCAGCAACGAACCTGAAGCCCACAGGATCCCCAGGAAACTATCAGCTCCTGACGGAGGCAGTATGACAGCCGACCATACCCACAGCTTTAACGGTCATACGCTGGTCCATCTCCAAGGCGTGACCAAAACCTACAAGACCGGCGCGGGCGACGTGACCGTCCTCCGAGAGATCTCCCTGCAAGTACAGGAAGGGGAGTTCGTCAGCATCGTGGGCCCCTCGGGCTCTGGCAAGTCTACGATGCTGAATATGATCACCGGGATTGACCGGCCTACCGCCGGCGAGGTGTTCATTGGCGGCCAAGCCATCCACAATCTGAATGAAAACCAGTTGGCCCACTGGCGGGGGAGGAACGTCGGCATCATATTCCAGTTTTTCCAATTGTTGCCCACGCTGACCGTGCTGGAGAACGTGATGCTGCCCATGGACCTCTGCCACGTCTACCGACGGCGCGAGCGCAGGGCACGAGCGATGCATCTTCTGGCACAGGTGGGCATCGCCGACCAGGCCGACAAGCTACCCAACACGCTCAGCGGCGGACAGCAGCAGCGAGTAGCCATCGCCCGAGCCCTGGCCAACGACCCACACCTGATCCTCGCGGACGAGCCCACGGGCAACCTGGATACGGCCACCGCCGACGTCATCTTTGCCCTGTTCCAAAAGTTCGTGGCCGAAGGCAAGACGCTGATGATCGTCACCCACGACCGTGAACTGAGCGAGCGCACCGGGCGGGTGATCCATCTCCTGGACGGGCGCATTCGCCAGGACGAGCGCAAGGGGGGACACGCGGCATGGGCATAATCTGGCGGAAAGTTTGGCGCGATCTGGCACACAACAAGGCGCGCACCACCCTGGCGGTGCTCTCGACCGCAGTGGGCATTATGACGCTGGGGCTGGTCTTTGGCCTTTCTGGCGTGATGCGCGCTCGCCTGACAGAGGTTCATCGGGCCTCGATCCCGGCGCACATCACCTTGCGGGGAGGACCGTTCAGCGCGGATGCGGTACGCATGATCCGGCACGAGCGCGACGTTCTCGAGGCGGAGGGGGCAATCGCTGTCCCTATCCGCTGGAAATTCGAGGGTGAGAGGAACTGGCGCAAGGCCGACGTGGTCGCCCGAGAGGATTACGAAGCCCAGCACATGAACCTGGTTCGTCTGCAGGAGGGCCGCTGGCCTGTAACACAAACCTTAAGCGTAGAGCGCCTCTCCGCGGCGCAACTCAACATCCCCCTCGGCACGACCATCCTCGTCAAATCCAGCTCGGGCCAACGCCACGTACCGATCGAGGGGATCGTACACGCGGCCGACATTCTCGCTCCCGACCTGGGAGGTGAGTTCACCTTCTTTGCCACGCCAGAGACGGTAGCCTGGCTGACGGATGGCATCAGCGGGAGGGGATTCAACCGACTGCACGTGCGCCTGAAAACAACGGGACAGGTCCCTTTCGAGCAGGCTGCCCGTGAGGCCGCGGCGCGGATCAGCGGCCAGTTGGAGCGCATGGGGGCGTTTGTGGAGGGGTACGAGCTCACCGATCCGGATCGCCACCGAATGCAGGAGATGGTCGACGCGATCCTGGCTGTATTGGCCGTTATGGGCGCTTTGTCGCTGGCCTTGAGCGCGTTCCTCATCATCAACACGATGAATCGCCCAGCAAGTGTGGCAGATCGGTGTGATGAAAACCATCGGTGCGACACGAGGCCAGGTGTCGAGGCTGTACCTGACGACAGCGCTGATTTACGGTGGGCTGGCTCTGCTGCTGGCCGTCCCTCTGGGGATAGTTGTTGCTTACCTGGTGGCGGTCTGGCTACTGGGGATGTTCAACGTCGAGGCCGTCCCCTTCCGTATCGTGCCAGTCGCCCTCGGCATCCAGGTGGCAGTCGGGCTGGCCGTCCCCTTCCTGGCGGCGTTGGTGCCCGCGCTGGCCGGCGCCCGCACCACTGCACATCAGGCCATCAGCACCCATGGCATTGGGGCTGGATTTGGCCGCGGCCGGCTCGATCGCCTACTCGGTCGTATGCAGGGATTACCGCCTCTTCTGGCCCTCAGCCTGCGCAATACATTCCGCCACAAAGCGCGCCTCACCCTGACGCTGGTCACGCTCACCCTGAGCGGGATTATGTTCATCGTCGTCACGAGCGTGGGGGGCTCATTCGACAACACGATGAGGATCATGTTCAAGGTCGGAGGAGACGTGTCCCTGGAGTTGGCGCACCCGCAACAGGTTTCTCGCCTGATCGAGATCGCCGAGCGCGTGCCCGGAGGTAGCAAAGTCGAGGTGTGGAGTCGGCAGTCGGCGACGCTCTCAGCCGGGAGCGGCCCGCGAGAGCAGAGGAACGACGAGAGGTACCCCGTCTGGCTTGTGGGGGTGCCGGCCGATTCGGCGATGTTCACCCCCCGTATCGTCAGCGGTCGCAGCTTGCGGGACGGCGATGAGCGGGCGGTGCTGGTCAACCACCAACTCGCCGCCAAGGACGGAATCGGCGTCGGTGACGGGATCACATTGATAATCAGCGGAGAGCGATCGGAATGGACGGTGGTGGGATCGTACCTGAACATCGACACGCTCATCGATGAACTCTATGTCCCGCTCGTCAGCCTGGCGTCCACGACTGGCACTTCGGGCCAGGGCACAACGGTTATGGTGCGCTCGCAGAGCAAGGAGATAGAGCCGCAACAGAAGCTAATCAAAGCGCTGAACGATGCCTTCACGGCACAAGGCATCGAGGTGGATGACTCATGGAGCGCCAGCAAGCAATGGCAGGAGGCCCAGTCCGCCTTCGGTGCCCTTACCTATCTTTTGTTGACGATGGCGATCCTGACCGCGGTCGTGGGCGGCATCGGCCTGATGAGCACGATTTCGATCAACGTGGTCGAGCGGGCACGGGAGATCGGGATGATGCGAGCGATCGGCGCCACCTCTCTGAGCATTGTCGGCCTGTTCATCAGCGAGGGGATGCAGGTGGGAGTGCTCTCATGGCTTCTGGCTGTACCGCTCAGTTACCCAAGTGCCCGTCTCTTCAGCGACCTCATCGGCGACATCATCCTGCAAATGCCCCTCGATTTCGTCTACTCCGCGGCCGGAGTAACGCTTTGGCTGCTGATCGTGACCACGCTTTCGGCGCTGGCAAGCCTTTGGCCAGCCTTGCGCGCGGCGCAGGTCAGCGTGCGAGAGGCTCTGGCGTACGAGTGAGGATCAAAAAGGAGGTAAACCCATTGCACTCTGCAAGGAAAACCCAACGAAACAGATACGCCAAAAAGGCTGTATTGGTCACCGGCTGCTCTTCGGGCATAGGCCGCGCCATCGCAATCCATCTGTCGGCAAACGATTTCACGGTATTTGCAACCGTCAGAAAGAGCGGAGATGTGGAGAGCCTGCAAGAGCTGCGAAGACCCAACCTGATCCCAACCTATCCTCTCGATTTGACAAACTTGGACCATATCCAGAAAGTCCGGGCGTTTGTCGAAGAG